>QMRD01000165.1 GCA_003649225.1 Thermoprotei archaeon
CATGAGTCTGTCAGCCTTAGCCCTAACTTCATCTATTCTCATAGCCGTTTTTACATCTAAGCATAATCCGCATGAATTACAGAACTTTGAAGCTGGAGAATTCTTGTTCCCACATCTCGGACAAATAATGATAGTAAACTCTTCCCGTTTATCTTCTCCTTCGATCTTCATTCCATGAAGTTTTAGCAAGGCGTTATCCACATCTCTCCCAGAAAGATGAAGCTGTAGAAGCTATTTCAGGGAACCAACTTCTCAAAGGATTACCTGCACGTATATTAGGATGAGTAGTCTATGTTGCTCAACTGTCTGAGTTGCAGTCTTCTCTCTAACTGCAACTCTATTGAGTTGCACTCTATAACTAATCCCTAACTGCAACTTTATTGACGTATACCCTAACGTTGTCACGAGCACCTCGTGGACACGTAAAACCTCCCGTAATAGGATTCGCATCGTCGCCTACAACGGATACTACCTTACCGCCTCTAACAACAACCTTCAGAAAACAGGTATCGTAGCAATCCCTAGGACATACCGAAGCTATAGACATCACTAGTTTAAGGCGGTAAACCATTATAAAACTACAGGTCATCGCTTAGTCCGCGAAAAGCATATCATAGAATAATGCTAGGTTAAAAATTAATACTACTAATTCCTAGATTAAATTAGATGATGACTCTGGCCCTGCAGAAAAATGAAGAAGATCTTGAGTGCTGATGCCCCCTAATATTAATCATCTTCTTTTTCTTTCACGCCAAGCTACATCGAAAGCGCCAGAGGAGAACTATGTTTATAGTTTATGAAAGACTCATTTCTTATGCTACTAACTCGCTTTGATTTGAGCTGGCTCTAATCTCTGTACATCTGTTTTGTCGAAGTCTCTGTCGTAGCTTACGATAGGTATTCGCATTTTTCTGGCAAAGTAGTAGTGTAATCCATCGTCGAAATCTAAACCCACCTTTTCGGCTATTTCAGCGGCTGCTAACTCTTCATCTATTGATAGGTCAGCGATCAATAGACCTCTCCATGATAGAATTTCCGTAAGAAACCTGGATACAATGTCAGGTCTTCCTAGTATAGCTGAGATGCCATGTAATGTGAAGTGTAGAATATAGGCGCCTATAGAACCTCTCTTTACAGCGTTCAGGAACTCGCGGGATTCTCTCCAATGTTTGCGCTTATAGAGAACTTCAAGAATTATGTTGGCGTCGATGAGATACATTGAGAGACCTCCTCCTTAGGGCCTCTACTAAATCCTCACCTTTCCAAAGATAGTCGGAGAGGAGGCCTAAACCTGCTATAGCATCAATAGTATTAGACTCTCCAGTCTCAGTAATGCCTAGTTCCCTCTTGATTAAATCTGCTATAGCCCTTGAGATAGCTCCCTTCCTTAATCCATATCTTTCAGCTACATACCTACGAAATTTCTCAGCAAGCCACACAGGTACTTCAGCCTTAATAACCTCAACCCTCTTCTCGTTTTTAATAGTCAATAGAACCACCAAAGTACTATAGTACTTTCGTTCTTAAGAACTTTTTGTTAACATACAGAAGCCTAACCTCTTGTTTTTAGGTTAAATGATTTATTGTTGTAATGCAAAAAGAAGGACTTCAAAATATACATACAATTCTATCCGATGGAGATACAGGTTACCCGATGAAAGCATAGACATAATCTTACTATACGGTGTGCTTCCTATCAATTATGATATATATCCCTCAGACCTGGATATAGAAGCACTACTATACATATACTACGAAGATGGATTCGGCGGATAGAACATGGCTCCTGAAGAAATACCGGGGACTTACCCTCCTAAAGAAATAGTGGGGACTTACAGCGCGTAAACCTCTTTTCCTTTTTCTCTTTTTCGAATTATCGGAAATCTACATATTCATAATGTATTTTTCAATTAGCCGTGAAATCTAATCCGTGAGCAGTAAAATCATAATCAACCCAGAAATCTTATCACCTTCATATATGCTAGAAGCTATGATGAGAGAGTTCTTCTCAACATTCTTGAGGAATTTATTAGTTTACCTGCAAGAAGGCTTTACGAGATTTACCTCCAAGAGGTAAGGTATCCTAAGTGTGAGATGTCGTTTAGGAAGTACTGGAGAAACTATACTCTAAAGGATTCGTTAAAGCGATAGGGGATAAGCGTGGCAGAGTATATGAGGTTGTCGCACATGCTTAGGGTAATGGTTGAATGTAAAAAACATTAGAGGCGAGAAATTGGCTAAATATCTGGATAAGCTTACTGATGGTTTTAAAATTTGGATACACAACGACATGGTTTACGGCTTGCTTGACATAGAATCGCTTGTTGAGTTAAGGGAGTTAGGCAAAAGATTGAAGCGGGTTAAGGATATCGAGTTTAGGTTCATCAAGATTAGAAGGTGTTCAACGTTGAAGGATGAAGACCTGTTTAGCGTTTTAACGGAAGATTTAGATGATGAGATCCTTGAGAGGATGCCTGAATGGTTTAAGGTTTTAAGAGAATATTACGTAAAGTGAAGGTTTTGAGGTTTAAGATTTTAATCTTTGGAGAAGATTCCGTGCATCCTTTCTATTTTTCAGTATGGCTTTGTGTGCTATTGAAATTAGTTGTCCCGGAGAATATCCTGTGTTCTTACAGATGTCTCGCAATAAGACAGCTAGCGATATAAGGTTTCCATACGCTTTTGTATCGAAGAACTGTGCACGCCATGAAGCGATTAGATGTAAGACATTTCTTTCAGGTTTAAAGTCTACTAAAGTAAGACAAGGAGGTACTGGTTGACGCTCTAGATGCGTATGGCTTAACCGTTTGTCATAAGGATTAAAGGTGAAGCATAGAAGACGGTTCGAGCTCCAAGTATATTTCCTACGCCTTATCTCCTTCAAGGCTTTTTGAACAAAGTTCAGTTGATCATAGTTAGTTATAGCCTTATGGTAAATTCCCTTAAGTAACACGTTTACTCTGTCTTTAATCCACCAACTTCCAGTTTTACCATCGCTGAAAACAAAACTCTTAAACTTGTTATGTAGTTTCAAGTCAAGATTAACGCCAATTAGCTTAAGTTCATCATCTACTATGGAATCAAAGTCAATGATGGGCTTTTTAACCCTAATCACTAGCGTGAAAATATAATTATATTTAACTACCTTTTCTAACGACTTAAGATAGGCAGATGTTAAATTTTCCTCATCTACATACATTCTATTTAACTATCAGTACCTTCCTCTTTTTAAGTTTTCTCTATAGCCTCAAGTAGGACATCTAAAACCTTTGGGTTCTTGATAAGCTCACTCATGAGTCTGTCAGCCTTAGCCCTAACTTCATCTATTCTCATAGCCGTTTTTACATCTAAGCATAATCCGCATGAATTA
>QMRD01000166.1 GCA_003649225.1 Thermoprotei archaeon
AGTATAGAAGTTTTCAAGCTCATTTATACTTTCAAGCAGAGGTAGAATATCTATGTCTACCCTACCCTCCTTCAGCTCCCGCTTCAGCCTGTTAATGAAATATTCCTTCCTCTGTTTCCACTCACCCACAGCCTATATTAGCTTCGAAAAAGATATATTGATTTCCTTAAAACTATCATATTGGCGGATGATTAGCCATTCAATAACGTTGCCCCCCACTGACTGTGATGACTAGGCGGCTATGACGCCACATGATGAATATCGCCCTTGATGATTCTGATGATTACGCGGTCCTAAGCTGAAATACTTTAATAAACTGTAAGCCTAAGAATCATAAATTAACGTATACTCATTGAGGAACTAGAGAGCTCTTTATGAATAGACTTCAAGACTGGGGATGTATACATCTATACGTTAATTCACTGAGATACATAATGTCTTGTCCTTTTGATGGTAGAGGTGACCGACAAGGCTTGCGGATAGGATAATTATGTCCTTCTTAAATAATGGTAATATAGTATTTACTTGTGTTAAGGTTTTATGGTAGTCGGCAAGAGACGTAAAGTCGCCGCTGTAAATGGTTAGGTGCACGGCTTTTCAGCTGATTTTGCTTGAAGCTAATTGAGGTCTTTACCGATTGACCCAAATATTGCTATAGCGTGATAAAGCATATATTTATGGTATAGTGATGCTTTATAGGTGTCTGTTGTGAATAGAGAGGAAATTCTAGAGAGAATTAGGAGGCTGATGGTTGAGATAAGGATTGATGAGGTTAAGGAGGCTGTTGATGAGGCTTTAAGGATGGGTATTAAGCCTCTAGATATTATTGATAACGCCTTAACTCCTGCTATAAGAGAGATAGGCGATTTATTTGAGAAGGGGGAGTATTTCCTGCCCGAGCTAATTATTTCAGCTGATCTCTTTAAGGAGATTATGGATGAGAAGCTTAAGCCACTACTTACGGCTGAGGGCAGTGCTAGGGAAGTATTGGGAAGGGTTGTTATAGGTACTGTTAAGGGCGATCTACACGATATCGGTAAGAATATTGTGGCGACAATGCTTGAGATAGCTGGCTTCGAGGTCTACGACTTAGGCGTCGATGTAGCGCCCGAAGAGTTCGTCAGGAAGGCTAAGGAAGTTAACGCCGATATTGTTGCGATGTCCGCACTCTTGACTACTACGATGATAGAGATGAAGAACGTTATCGAATTGCTTAAGAGGGAGGGGCTTAGGGATAAGGTGAAGGTTATAGTTGGTGGTGCACCAGTTACGGAGGAATTTGCTAGACAAATAGGTGCTGATGCCTATGCCGAAGATGCCGTTAAAGCCGTTGAAGTATGTAAGAAACTTGTTGGGGAGAAAACGGGTAATTAATTGGTTGAAGTAAATGGAGGAAAACATAGTTCTTAATGTTAATGGTATTAAGTTAAGCATTTCTAGGAACATTACCCTCCTTGAAGCATTAAGAAGTAATGGAATATTGATCAGTGCTTCCTGCGGCGGCCGTGGTTTATGTGGTTTATGTAGAGTTAAGATATTGAAAGGCAATATTAGTCAGCCAACGTTGAGGGAAAGGGAGCTACTTGGCGAACTTATCGAGAAGGGATGGCGGCTTGCATGTCAAACAAGAGTTCTAGGAGAGACTTGGATCAGTATCCCGAGGATCAGGGGAGGCATTGTCGGAGAGAGAATAAGAAGAAGTATTAATGTAAATCCATCGGTTATTCTCCTCCCCCTAGGTAGGGTTAGCCGCAGCGGACCTTCAGTTATCGATAACGTGTTCAATGTTCTTAGGAAAAATGGTCTGAATCCCAAGTCCTGTTCCATGGGCTTTAGACGAATCATTCCATCCATTGTAGCTAAGGGAGAAAGAGTTAACTTAGTATATGACCTAGAGGAGGAGATGGTTCTAGGCGTATCTAAGCGAGGGATATATGGTGTTGCTGTTGATTTAGGTACTACTACAGTTGTTTCATCTCTTATCGATCTATCCTCTGGATCGATCATAGCTAGTAGCTTTAGATACAACTATCAGATAAGGTATGGAGATAACCTTATATCCCGTATAGAGTATGCAACGAGACATAATGGTGTTTCTGAACTTAAGGAGGCAGCTGTCAAAACGATAAATGATAATATCTCCGAGCTGATATCGTCCTCCGATGTATGCGCAGATGATATATACTCCATAGCTATTGCCGGAAATACGGTTATGACGGCTTTAGTCCTAGGTATATCCCCTGCAACCCTAGGCACGTATCCATTTGAACCCCCGTTCTTAGGGGAGATAAGAGTTAACACTGGAAGCCTAGGCTTAATCGGAAATAGTGAAGCCATAGTTTATACGCTTCCCGTAATTGGGGGATTTGTAGGCGGCGATGTTACTGGCGATATACTAGCATCCGGCCTGCTCGAACATAACCGTGCCATGCTTATAGATATAGGTACAAACGGTGAGGTTGTAGTAAAATATAACGATGAAATTGTGGCTACATCTGTACCAGCAGGACCAGCTTTCGAGGGCGTGGGATTAAAGCATGGAATGATGGCTGTTGAAGGAGCTATTGAAAGCTTTAGCTTAAGTGACGATAGGTATAGAGTTATAGGAAATACTGATCCTAAGGGTATATGTGGTACTGGATACGTGGATATACTAGCTGAACTCGTTAGACATGGACTACTTGAACGAAACGGTAGGTTAAGGGAAGGGAAAGGCGTCAGGAGGAGGGAGAGTATACTTGAATTCGTTGTCGCCTCGAGTGATTCCAGCGATATAGTGGTTACTCAGCTTGATATTAGGAAGCTCCAGCTCGTTATCTCAGCGTTTAAGACTGCATACTATTTTCTTCTGGAGCAATTGGGGATTAAGCCTAGCGACTTGGAGAAAGTGTATGTAGCTGGTAGCTTCGGCTTTAGAATCAACCCGGATAATGCCGTTGAAATCGGATTACTGCCGAGGGTTGAGAAAGAGAACATAGTTTTTATAGGAAATGGATCGCTTGCAGGAGCTGAAATATATCTGGTATCGATGAGCGAAAGAGAGAAGATTAGGAGAATTTGCCGTAGAATAAGGGTATTAAATATGCCTGAGAGAAAGGAGTTCCAGAAACTATTCATAAAAATGTCTAGGCTTGAGCCATTATCCGCCTGAAACAACAGGCATAAATACTACCACGTCCCCGCTTCTCAGTTTAGTCTTCTTAAGCATATCGTAGTTAACGCTTCTACCGTTAAGCAACAGTAGATAATCTTCATCCCTTAGAGAATCGAGAATCTCCGATGGTTTAAAGCCTTTAAGCTTGGCTAACTCCATAATTAAATCCAGCACTGACGTAGCATTAACATTAACCTCCAATTCCCTG
>QMRD01000167.1 GCA_003649225.1 Thermoprotei archaeon
ATGAGTGAATATAACTCAAGCTTTTACGTTTCACTCATATATAGGGCTTTAAAATCGAACGATATAAAGGCTGTAGTCATATACATTGATTCCCCGGGCGGTGTAGCTTCAACTATGGAGTCTATGTTTTATGCTGTTAGGAAGCTTAGTGAGGAAAAGGTTACCGTAGCGTACGTGGGCGGTATGGCTGCTTCCGGTGCATATTACGTGGCGTCTGCGTGCAGGTATATAGTTGCAAGTCCATCTAGCGTTGTTGGGAATGTAGGCATTATAGCAGTAGTGCCTCCCCTAGTAGTTCCCAGCGAATATGTCATTGAGACCGGACCTTATAAGGCGACAGGATTCTCGTATCTCTACTTCCCGTTCAACGTATCCCATATTCTAGAGAAAATGGCTAATAATATTATCGAGGCACGGAGGAATAGGATAAGGTTAACATTCCACGAGATTATCCAAGGGAAGCTCTATTTTGCTGTGGAGGCTATCAGGCTGGGTTTAGTTGATTATGAGGGTTCACTTATAGATGCCATCGAATTGGCTGCAAGAGAAGCTGGACTTCGAGAATACGATATCATCTACCTTAATAAGGGGGAGAGTTCTCTGCCTATTTTGCCCGAGACCTTATCCTGGAATATAACATATAGTAGCCTGCTCTCAAGGTATTCAAAGCCAACTATACTCCTTCTCTACGTGCCAAGAGCGAGTTTCACTTTTATAAGGGAGGATATGCTTAGGTATTATAGTAGGGAATGTCATAGTAGTGTAGCCTCATATGAAGTTGTTCTTGATTTATCGCACAAGAACCTTATAACCCTCTTACAGTTTCAAACGCTTCAGGAGAAATTTATGCGATATGGAGCCTATATTAAAATAGTTGCATCATCTGAAGAGCTTACATATGCGCTAGATAAGGCAAAGGTGTTAATAATACCTACCCCATCACTGGATTATAGTGACGAGGAAATAAAGGTTGTTATGGATTACCTAGATAAAGGCGGAAGAATTCTGCTCTTATTCGACCCCTCCCTATCCTACGCATACTATATGAACAGCCTATCCTCGAGGCTCGGCATAGTTTTCTCAGAGGGCTATCTCTATAATATGAAGAACTGCTTCGGCTACTATAGAAATATTTACGTCTATCCCTCAACCGCTGACGATCTATCAGAAAATGTGTCAGCAATTGTACTTTTCACGGCTACGCACATATACAGTAATTTTACATCATACTTCGAGGCAAGCAATGGGACCATGTCGCTAGTTACGGAGAACGAAGACTTATTTAAACCCATAGTTTACTCGGAGAAAATTGTTGCTATAGGAGATCAAACGTTTCTAAATACTCTAAATACCTGTGTAGCCGATAATAGGCTCTTCATAGATAACATTGTCAGGTATTTACTTAAAGAAAAAGATTAATAGTAAAAACCTCTATTTATTTAGATTTTCTCCAGACATATATCGCTGCTCCTGCGACAGCTGTTACAACTAATATTATAGTTATATACTGTGTTATTACCTCTAATAGTAAAGTCATCTTATCCACTGGGACGGCCTCTCCTCCTATGATTGGTGGCGGCGTGAACCTAATTAATACGTCCTTTACCGAGCTATGCTGGACCTTAATGTATACCTTCTTATTTGCCTCATCATAGTACCATACGTTTGGCGCCGCTGCAACGAACTCATCATAACTTAGCTTCCTTGCTATTATGTTTCCATCAACCTTGACATATTCTGGTAGCCTGGATACTTCATAGATTATTGTGAGGGATTTTGTTCCATCCTCGCAGTTTATTGAAAGAGTTAGCTCGCCTGTATCTGGATTCCATGAGGAGGATTCTATCGTTCCGTTTGTCTCGACATCGTATGCTTGTCCCTGTATGTTGTAATCATAGTGCTTATCGTTTACAGTTATAAATGCGCCCTTGTTAGCTGAGACTGTTTCCTCATGTATCTTACCATATGTATTCTCTACTGTTAGCGTGTAGTCAGTTGAAGGCGTAACCTTAAATGCTGTTATTCCATTATTATCGGTTGTAGATGTCGTTGTATCAAGTTTAACTGTCGCGCCAGATATTGGATGACTTCCATCCGCGTCAAGTACTTGGACACCTATATACCCGTTGCCTTGGTAGAGCCAGTCTACTACTGCTAGTAGGAACTCCTTATTTCCATACTCATCCTTATTATAGAAATACTCTGTCTTCATAACCATTGATGAACCTATAGCGCAAACAATTCCATTACCCAGATACGACATTGCCGCAACCGGTATTGCTCCGGAGGCTACAACAGTTCCACTACCATCCTTAGCGTATGCAGTATCATAGGTTAATAGCAGGATTACTGCTGGCGGCTCTACGACAAGCATTGCTCCATCATACTTTATATCCTCCGTTACGCCGTTCTTAATATCATCGGAAAGTGGGTATGGAGTCCAGGTGCCTATTAGTGGACAATAGGGCTTATAGTCGTAGTGATCTTCGTCGTATACGCTTGTCTCAGTAAACAATATTCCAGTTCCATCTACTATTTGGTTCAATAGACCTGCCTCAATATATTTATGCCAGTTTCCCATTACTAATAGGGCGCCACCTCCTTCCACGAAGTTTCTTATTGTGTCTATGTCTGAGGCTTCAAATGTTCCATCGGGATTAGGCAGTATTAGTAGCCTAGCCTCATCTATGTAATCGTTAAGCTGAGAGCTATCGTTTATCAGAATTACAATATTGTCTCCATATTTTGCCTTTAGGTCGTCAATAAACTGATCGCAATTGTCTGCATTATAGTAGTGCCTGTTATCAAAGAGTATTAATGTAGGTTGAGCTTTAACATTTATTAACGCAATTAATGGCGAAAATAATAGTATCAAAAATATTAATGTTATTTTGGCTTTCATATCATCACCTATTGCCTTTCTATTATTTTATAGAATATATATGTTTTATCGCTGAAAGATATTTCATGAGGATATCAAATTGCTTAGTATTTGTAAGTTAGTTTTCTCTACTAAACATCTTATATAACACATGACTATGGATTGTATCTTTTGGTTAATGAAAAAAATTATATGTATTATATTAGTTCTAAAAATTAGAATGCATGGTAGATTTCAATGATTTTATATGTAATTCACATTAGTGAGTGAATTGTAAATATATTCTGTTTCTCGGACTTAACAAGTAGTATTTTATCTCTCATTCTGCTTCTCTGTTTGACGTAAATTGCAGAGATCGCTCATAATTTTGGTGATATTTCTTTTAAGGATGTCTGCGTTTGCGCAGAGTAAATAGATATCTTCAGCTAGTCTATCTGCCCTGAATACTTGTTTTAGCCATTTCC
>QMRD01000168.1 GCA_003649225.1 Thermoprotei archaeon
CTCATAAACTCCTCCTTTTCCTCATCAGATAAGGTTTTAAGATATAACTCTATGGCTTCCCTAACGTTCTCCAGCACCTCGTCGATCGACTCGCCCTGCGTATGGCATCCGGGCAAAGACGGAACAAAAGCAACATAACCGCCAGTCTCATCCTCAAGAATAACAACATCAAACTCAAAAGCCCTCCTAATATCACCCACACAACACACCCAAAAACAACATAAAACACACATATTAACATTACCCCAGACACCTACTCATAAACTATCCAATCGGAATGACGATAGACAACAGCTATCATCAAAGAACACTAAAATCCGCCAAACTCGCAAAAATCCAACCCCTCAACTACAACACCGACAAAACAATACTTATAAAAATTTAGGAAACCTCGGTTAGGATCTTCAAGATACACTCCTTTAATTCCGGAATCCTATTTTTAACTATATCCCAAATAATATCAATTATAAGGAGGAATATAAAAGTATAGAAGACATGCGATAGAATGAGAGAACTCTATGGAAATATACAATCAGAGTTCTAAGCAACCAGCTAATAGATGAGTCTTTTTAGGATATTCGTGTTGCAAGCAGAAATCCACATACCATCGAATTTATTGATAAAAACTCTTCGGATTCTTGGATACCAGCTAGAGATAGCATTATATACCTCTCCTGGAACCACAAGAATACAATACCTTCTATTAGGGCTGATGCCTAATACAGAGAGCATTTTAGAGGCAATTCTAAAGCCACGCTCAAATTTCTGCAGAAGCCTATCTCTATTCAGAGCATCGGTTCCAGCTTTCTCTATATCACTTATATTCTTAATTTCAATAGCATAAACGCAGACAACATCGTTTCTCTCCCCCTCTACCCGAACAAAAACGCAATCACATCTCGCACCTGATACTGAAACAATATCCGAGTCTACATTAAGCCACATAAGCGAGCCCCTAGAGGGAAGACCAGCCTTACATCCAGAATCCTCACAGCATGCAATAATTTTCTCGCCTTTATCCTTCGCTATTCTCAATCCAGTAAGCTCAGGCAATCTCTCCCTCCCTTATCTCCTTCTCCTTACAGCCATTAAAGCCGCCCAACTCACCAACTTATCCACAACCTCCCTCGAAATACCGGGAACAGCCATCATTACATCCTCAATACCCTCCTCCCTCACTTCACCACTTCTATCAAAAAAGTAGAACCTAACATCAACTTGTCTAGCTGCCTCCGCAACAGCCTTAGAAAACTCGCCTACATAATCATTCATATGTGGAGCTAATTCAGATATCAGCTCTGCAATTTCGTCAGCGCTAGGTTTGAAATATGCAAGGTAAGCTGAAGCAATGGAAAGAATATCACTATGAGTAGTCGCTACAATTCTAGCACCCTTGGAAGCAAATAATGGAAGGAGAAAGCCCATAAGAACCTGAGCAGAGGGATGAAGCTGAGCCTCAGGCTCCTCGATAAGAAGTAAACTAGGCTCTTCTCTCAGAGAAAGATATGTGAGGAAAATTCCAGCGATCTCGCCAGCCAAAGCCGAAGCATACTCCATAGGTATCTCAATACCACGCCAATCCCTATATAAAACACGCATATCCTCAAGAACCTCAATACGGCCCTCCATAACAGGTCTAAGAATTTCGATCCACTCACTATCCTGAATCTTACGAAAGATACTGCGACCCTTAATAACGCCTGTGAGGAAGCTATACGCCAATATATTAGCTCCGCTCCGCAGGGCATCAATAATGTAGCTTAGAGGATGCTCCTGAACAAAATTAAGACACTGCATCAATAAACTTCTACCGAATGGAATAAACTTCACATTAGAAATACCATTTAAATACTCGAGAGCCTCGCTAACCTCCTTCAATAAAGCATTAGAAATAATCCCCCTGGTTTTCGTAAGTATATAGTTAAAATCAACCCCAAGTGTGAGCAGACGGGAATCAATTTTATATCGAATAACCTCCAAATGCTTAATAATTCCTAGTGAATAATCCTTTAAAGCCTCAACAATATTACTTTCATAGATTCTATTACTTGAACGAGCGTTTCTCCCCACTACAAACTTGCTAACAAAACGAATATGGAAGGTATTCTCCTCATCAAAAAACACTTTACCTCTAAGCTTCATCGAGTAGCAGTTTTCCTTACCTATTTTAAACAACATATCAGACATTACGTCTTGAAACACTTTATCGAGGAACCTAGTTAAGCCGACAGTTAATCTAGCCAGACGAACCCTATCGCGTACTTCAGAAGTAATACCATCAACCATACTTTTCATGAATCCATCATTCTCTAAAACAGCTATAACATCCTGAGGATAGAATCGAACACCTCCATTCAGAGAAGGCATAAAGAAACCTACAAAATTATCATAGGTTCTAAGGAAGACTCTTCGAGTATTCTCAACACTAATTTCACACAGAGGAATAGGCTTAACACATATAGCTATAACATTACCATCCAATCTAAGCTCAACATGATCAAAAACATCCGGAGAATACTCCTTAACTACATCATCCAATACAGAAGCCAACATCTCTAAAGTAGCGGAATCAAGCCCCTCAAGCTCAAATCTATGGCATAAATAATCTAATAATCCTCTAGTCAAAACAAAAACCTTCATCAAAGCATTAACCCTAGAATTAAAAACTGAAACAACTTTTTTAGAAATAATTTTAGAAGCCACTTCACTCGCTAACCGTTCCATAACATCCCTATCAAGAGCAATCAACCTAGAGTATAAAGCCTTAAGCGCCAGCGATTTCCCAATATTAGGAGGACCCAAAAAATACGTCAAATCACCTAACTCTAAATCAAGATGCCTAACAGGACCTAAACTATCAGCAACAAGCCGCAACCTATTCTCCACAGCTCACCAACCTAAAAAAGCTACGCAAAAACAATAAATAAATTTTACCAATAACATAAAGGCATTAAACAATATACATTACCACACAAGCTCATAATATTTAACATAACTATTACACTAGCAATCCCTTGCTCCATAAACTCCTCCTTTTCCTCATCAGATAAGGTTTCAAAAACAACATAAAACACACATATTAACTTACCCAAATAAGAGGAAAACCAGTTATTCTGCCTAGAAACTTCAATCTCCATTTTCTCTCATTACCTTTAGCAGCCGTCTTTCCACTACTATAAATCTCCTTAATCATTCACAGAAACAATGTGAATTCCATTCACGTTGTGATCCATATATTTAATGGATTCGCTCTTTTTAGGCGGGGCTTGCTCATCGAGGGGTTGTTTGGGCTTTGTGTCGGGCTTGGGGCATGGAATATCACAGTTCATCAGCCTCAATACAAC
>QMRD01000169.1 GCA_003649225.1 Thermoprotei archaeon
TATATTGGTGAAGATAGAGGAGTTTTAGGTAAAACGGGATTCATAGACATACTTTACGTCCACAGGGACTTTAGGAGGAGGGGTATAGGTAGAATGTTGATAGCTAAAGCTCAGGAGATAGCCTTCAGCGAGGGATGTGATACCTTAAGCGTATGGCCTGAAGAGGATGCGATACTATTCTATAGGAAATGTGGCTTAGATAAAGTAGCTTATAGGATAGTTAATCTAAGCATAGACTTAAAGAAAATAGAGAAGGTACACGCCGAATACGAGGTACTGCCCTTTCCAAGCAGATACGATATGCTCAGAGACTTTCATTTAATAACTCCCAGAATATATTCCTCATTTGCCGCTTGGCTTAAAAGCAGATGGGAGATAGCGTTGAGAAGCTTTAAGATTAAGTTCTTTGAAGGCTACTCCGCCTATCCCGAATCGGCTTTTATAATTGAATGTTGGCGTGAAGATAAGGTAGCTAGCATATATTTGTGGCTTAAAGATGAAAGCTATATCCTAGACATGCTATGCTGGCTTCTATGGAAAGCCAAGAATATGGGATTTATGAAAGCATGTATCTTGATAAACGATCATGTCTACGATTACATTAAAAACAAATTACCTGTCAACATGCTTGGAAATGAAGTAATATTGATGATGAAAATCAAAGAAAAGGGATATCACTATAGTTGATGAGATTTTGGATTTATGTGAAATCTCCTATGTAGTCTTCTTAGGAATCTTCTTGTTCTCTCATGTTTCGGGTTATAGAATATCTCGTGCGCGTTTCCCTGCTCAATTATTACTCCATTGTCCATAAAGATTGCTTTATCAGCAACTTCCTCCGCAAAGTCGAGTTCATGGGTTACTATCATCATTGTTATGCCTCGCTTAGCTATTATCCTAAGAGTCTCTAGAACCTCGTCAACTAGCTCTGGGTCTAGGGCTGAGGTTGGCTCGTCTAGTAGGAGGAGCATTGGATCCATGGCTAATGCTCTGGCTATAGCTGCCCTCTGCTGTTCTCCCCCGCTTATCAATAAGGGATATTTATTGGCTTTATCCTCCAGGCCTACGACTCTCAACATCTCCATAGCTTTTTCAACCGCCTTCTCCCTCGGGTACTTTTTAACTATTGTTAGCGGCAACGTTATGTTCTCCAATACCGTTAGATGTGGAAATAGGTTGTAGCTTTGAAATACGAAGCCTATTTTCTGCCTTATGCTCCTTATATCCGTGTTTGGATCATTTACCCTAATATTGTTGAAATATATCTCACCCCTATAGGGTTTAACAAGTAATGGTATGCTTCTAAGCAACGTGGATTTCCCCGAGCCGCTTGGTCCCATTATAACTACCTTCTCCCCCCTATTTATGCTAAGGTTTATTCCCCTCAAGACGGGCGTGCTATCATATTTAACGTATAAATCTACGATCCTCAGTATTTCGCTCACCTCAATCCACCCATATATCCCGGTATACTTATCTTAGCCTCAAGGATTTTGGAGAGCTTAGAACAAGCTAAACAAACTATTAAGTAGATTAAAGCTACCGCCATATATACCTCGAACACCCTAAAAGTTGTTGCAACGAGATATCTTCCCCTCTTAGTCAGCTCCACCAGGCCTATTACGGAAGCTAGTGAACTATCCTTAATTAACGCTACCACCTCATTTACTAGTGCAGGCACAGCGTTCCTAAGTGCCTGCGGCAGGATAACGTACCTATATATTTGTATTCGACTCATGCCTAGAGATTCAGCTGACATATATTGGCTTTTAGGTATAGCATTTATTGAAGCTCTAAGTATCTCAGCTTGGTATGCTGCAGAGTTTAACCCCAAGGCTAGTATACTTGCAGTTAGTGGATCAAACCTTATCCCTAGGTAGGGTAGGCCAAAATATATTATGAATATCTGAACGAGCAATGGAGTTCCCCTGAAGAACTCTATGTACGATAAGGCGAACATCGACCAGGGTCTATCTAAAAATACTCTAACCAACGTCAGTATACTGCCTAGAGCCATGCCCAGTATGAAAGCGAGGATACTTACCTCTAGAGTTAATTGGAGGCCAAAAAGTAGGAATGGAATGATATTTAGAAAAAAGTTTAAGGTATCAACTAGATAAGTCAATGCAGTCCACCCTGTTTACAGCCCTAGCTCTTTACGCCAATGAACTCCTCAACCTCGGCTTCAACTATCTGCTTCAGCTTACCAGTCTCGAGAAGCTCCTTAATAACCTGGTTTACTATAAACTTTAGATCCTCAGCCCCCTGAGGCACAGCTATTGCCGCATACTCAGTTGTTTCGGGTACCTCTATAGCTATCTTCAGGTCGTTATCCATGCTTACAATTACGTCGGCTACGAACTTACCTATCAGTATTGCCTTCAACTCGCCCTTCTTAAGCTCCAGAACCATCTCCGGAAATACTCTTTCGTATGAAACTATTGTACAGTTGCCCGCCAACACGCTGTTGGCCCACTCCTCCTGCGTTGTCCCTGTCTGAACGCCTATCTTCTCGCCGTACAAATCCTCGATAGATTTAACGTCGCTTGAGGACAATGTAACGAATACGAAGTAGTCTATGAAATACGGCATTGAAAAATCGACCTCGAGTTCACGCTCAGGAGTTATAGCCATGTCAGCTATAATGATATCTATTTGACCTCCTTTGAGGGCTGCTATTAGCGAATCAAAGCCCATATCCTTGATTTCAAGCTCTACTCCCAGCTTTTTAGCTATCTCTTTAGCAATCTCAATGTCTATGCCAGCGTATCCACCACTACTATCAATATACTCGAAAGGCGGCCAGTCAGCCGAGGTGCCGACTATGATTTTACCCCTCTCCTTAATTTTCTCCACTAGAGACTTTTCGCTGGGGCTTAGGAGTAGATTGTTAACGACTAAAAAAGCTACAATAGCAACCACTATAATACCTAAAATAATCTTTATCTTCATCCGCATCACCTCTAAATATTCTCAACTTTAAATCAATATCTGCTTAATAAATTTTATCATAATGACTATTTAGTTAAAGCATCATTTAGGAAAGGAGATGGCTTGTTAGACGTTCTAAAGTATTGGAATATGCATAACAGAGAGTATACCCCAGTTCTTTACAATTGTAAAATATTAACTACTGTCTCCATCCCTCCACCAAGTGTACTCCGTTACAGGTGACATCCCTATCGTGAAGCTCCGGAAAACCCTCCCTACAAGTTGCGAAAGTTAATCCGTATTCGTGTGCAATCTCTCTTACCGTCTTAAGAATCCGCCTCCTAATCTTCCTGGGGAGATATAATGCACCATGTATCCTTTCGCCCTCCTCAA
>QMRD01000170.1 GCA_003649225.1 Thermoprotei archaeon
AACTATTGGTACGTTGAGGTCGTATAGGTATGCCCAGCTTGTGCTGTTGATATATACTGCAATAGTGTAGTCGTCTATAACCTCGGTCTTATACATGCTCTCGAATGCCTTAGCGTATCCCTGCCTAGGCTTGTTCTCCTTAATGAACCAGAACGTGAAGTTCACGTCGTAGGCTGTAAACGGTACGCCATCATGCCAGGTTGCATTCCTAACTAGGTAGAAGGTTATTCTCATACCCTTGGATCCGTCGACATCTATCTCCTCCATAGTCCACTTCTCGGCAAGCCATGGATAATCTGCTGAGACTTCATCAGGATTGGCGATGAAAAGTGTCTCGTATACCATGTCAAGTACCTGCCATTCGTCGCCAGTTAATGCTACGAATGGATTAAGTATTCTCGGGTCAGATCCAAGCGCTTCTCTAAATCTGCCACCTAGCGGCTGTGGTATTCTGTGTATATCCAGTAGGGTGAGGTAGTTCTGGCCGCCAACCGGCTTGTTCAGGACTACGCCTGCAATATCTGTTCTGAAACCCACGTTACCACGTCCCATATATATGGGTATGTATGGAAGTAGCTCAGCAACCTTCTCCTGGGCTTTCCACAGCCAATACTGCGCCTCAGTAATGTTCGTAGTGTAGTAGAATTTCTCTAGATATTCGTCAAGTTCAGGGTCACTTATGCCCCAGAAGTTCCATGAGCCACCTGTTCTAAATAATTCGTAGGCTAGTGTTGGTACTCTACTCCACCCCAGGTATAAGATGAACGACTTAAATGTTCCAGCGAATATCTGAGAAACTAGTGCCTGGAACTCTATAGCCTCAACCTCAAGTGGGAGACCTATATCCTTAGCATCCTTAACTATGTGTTGTGCCTCCTGGAATAGCCATGGAGCCTGCTCAGCTGGAGGTACTTGAATGTAGAATGTAGGTAGCTCATTTCCATTTGGATCATACCACTTGTTTGCCTGCTCGTCATAGGTAAACCCAGCATCTAGTAGCTTCTGTTTAGCTAGCTCTTTACTGTATGGATAGGATGGTACATTAGGATTAGACCATGCACCAAATGCTGGTGGAATGGGGGATTCTGTCGGATATCCGAATCCCTGAAATACCTCCCTTATGATCCATTCTCTATCTATTAAATGCGCGACTGCCTGCCTTATTGCGGTGTAGTTCCATGGATACTGTTTGCAGTTTATTCCAAGGAACTGCAGGTTAAATGTCTGGTATGATAGGATATATATGTTGGGATCATCTTTAACTTCCTCAAGCCTTGTAGCCTGAATGTATGCGGTATCAATATCGCCTGCCTTAAATGCCATCAATTCAGCATCATAATCAGTAATGATTAGATATAGGTATTCGTCAACTCTAGGTCCATAAGGTTCCCACTGCCAGTTTTCCTGCTCGGTTGGAACAGGAGCTGCATCAATTTTGGGTATTAGAAGTAGGGATGGCGCTAGCAATACCAGTATTATTAATATTGAATATATCTTCCTCATTTACCCACCCAATTAATTTTCTTTAATACTACTCTCCATGACCTTATAAAACTTTCTATTTTAAGTAAAATATTTTCCAAAGATATTTACTGTGAAATAGGAGTAAGCTTAATATAAAATAACGTTAAACAATTATTTAAAAAGATGACATGCAACAAAGTGATTATTTGATACTTCCTCTAGTAGCGGCTCCCTTTCCCTGCAAATTCTCGTGGCATAGATACACCTTGGGTGAAACCTGCATCCTCCGGGAATATTTATTGGCGATGTCACTTCGCCCTTTATTGGTATTTCGCCTATCTTATCCCTAGGATCAGGAGTCGGCACAGCTGAAATTAAGGCCTTAGTATAGGGGTGATATGGATTATCTATAACTTCCTCAGCTGGGCCAAGTTCAACTATCTTCCCCAAATACATAATACCTATTCTGTCGCAGATATACTTTGCAACAGCTAGATCATGCGTTATAAATAGGTAAGTTAAGCCGTGTTCCTCCCTAAGCCTAAGCATTAGATTTAATATTTCGGCTCTAATTGACATGTCAAGCATAGACACTGGTTCATCAGCCACTATAAATTCTGGATTTAACACTAGTGCTCTGGCGATAGCAACTCTCTGTCTTTGTCCACCGCTTAGCTCGTGTGGACGCCTATATACGAAGCTTTCAGGAGGCTTTAATTCAACGTCCTCAAGGGCTTTCAGAACCCTTTCATACCTCTCGCTTTTATCCCCTATCTTATGTATCCTTAACGGCTCCTCAACTATATCGTGCACTGTCATTCTCGGGTTAAGCGACTCATACGGGTCCTGGAATATAATTTGTGCTTTTCTCCTAAACTCCTTTAGTTTTTCATAATCGTATTCCAGGATGTTCTCTCCATTAAAGAAGACTTTACCTGCCGTAGGCTCAATTAGCCTGAGGATCGTTCTCCCAGTGGTTGTCTTGCCGCATCCCGACTCTCCTGCTAAACAGAAAATCTCCTTTCTATATATCTTAAACGTTACGCCATCAACTGCCCTAACATAGAGCTTAGGCCTTCTCCTAATTACATCCAGTATACCCGCCCTCACGGGGAAATACTTCTTTAAATTTACAGCTTCAACTACTGGCTGAACCAAATGCAACACCCCTCAGCTCTTCGAACCTATGGCATTTTACGAAGTGATTGGGCGAAACCATCATAAATTCGGGCTCTTCTCTAGAGCATATTTCTATCCTAAACGGACATCTCGGATGGAACCTGCATCCAGGAGGAGGTCTAAGGAGGTTTGGAGGAGCGCCAGCTATCGAATGAAGCTTCCTTCTTTTTCCTTTAATGCTTGGAACTGAGGAGAGAAGGGCCCTAGTGTACGGGTGTAACGGATTAGTGAATATCTCAACTATATCCCCATATTCGACTATTTGGCCAGCATACATTATAGCTATCTTATCACTCAGCTCACTTACCATCGATATATCGTGGGAAATCAGTATTACGGAGAGCTTAAACCTTCTTTGAATATCCTTTATCAGCTTAAGTATCTGTGCTTGAACTATTACATCAAGAGCAGTTGTAGGTTCATCCGCTATTACTATGTCGGGATTCAGGGCTAAAGCCATTGCTATCATTGCTCTCTGGCGCATGCCCCCACTAAACTCGAAGGGGTAGCTGTTTGCTCTGGAGGGATCTATACCAACCATCTCCAGTAGCTCCCTAACCCTCCTCATAGCGGTCTTCTTACTAACCCTTTTATGGATCATTATGGCTTCAGCTATCTGATCACCAACCTTTATGACTGGATTTAAAGCGTTCAT
>QMRD01000171.1 GCA_003649225.1 Thermoprotei archaeon
ACCCTTAAAGGCTTGTGTAAGGTTAGGCTTAATCCCACGGCGCTTTTAGGTCCTTCTGGTGCAACAACATATACTGTTCCAAGGCTTCTAACGGAGTTGAATAGTATTCTTAATCCTATGCTACCTATACCGTCGTCATTTGTTACAAGTATTCTTTTCATATAGAACTCCCTATATTTAGAGAGATAAACACTAGGTGTAATTTAAATCTGCCGATGCTACCTCTAATAGGAACATAGATTATTGTTAACATAATTCTTTTTAGCTACTTAAACCTGAAGCTTATCGTTAGGTACGGTATAGATTTGTCTGTTTTAATAACATATATTTTTAAATACTAATTTCTTTAACCTATAATTGGGAGGTATGCGTCAGCTTAAGGAAAAAATACTAAGGTTACTTGAGGAGGATAAGGAATTTAGGTATGCGGTAGCCGGATACATCGGTATGAGAGAGATACTTGAGAGACTAGACGATCTAATGGAGGAGCAGATAAGGCTAAGGGAAGAATTCAACGAAATGAGGAAAGAGCAGATAAAGCTATGGAGGAGCTTTGAGGAGATGAGGAAAGAGCAGATAAAGCTAAGGGAAGACTTCAATGAAATGAGGAAAAGCTTTGAAGAGCTAAGAAAGGAGCAGATAAAGCTGAGAGAAGACTTCAACGAGATGAGAAAGGAGCAAATAAGGCTAAGAGAGGAATTCAATGAAATGAGGAAAGAGCAGATAAGACTGAGGGAAGACTTCAATAGGATGATTGAGAGTCTCAGTAATAGGTTGTCTAGGGTTGAGCGTACGCTTGAGAAGCTTACGTTGGATATTGAGGATGAGGGGTTGTCGGTTGTCAAGTATAGGCTTAGGGAGCTTGGTCTAGACGTTAATTTGTATAGGCTTGTACTTCCCGGAATTGAGATAAACATTTATGGAGTATCCGATGACGTTTGCATTATAGGTGAGGTGAGTGTTAGAGCTGGTAGGTCTCTTGTCGATGAGCTTATAAGGAAGATCGAAAAGCTTAAGCTTAATTATCCGGAAAAGGTGAGGAAGACTATTATTCCCGTTATCTATGTATCGCTTGCTATGCATGATCTGATAGAAAGGGCTAGAGAAGAAGGGATTTGGGTTTTAAAGGCCACCGGAGATATAGTTAGGCCAGCTATTCTTGATAAAATTTCTGGAAAGTAGATAGTTACATCAAATAAATTATCTTGAAAATCAGACAAATTTTGTCCGGGTTTTGTCCGAAAAAGCGTCCAGCGACTAGAAGACTTTGATACACCTGAGCAAGTAATAAAGCCCTCTAAGCCCAAAGGCTTTGGGAAACATGTATGACTATGAACGATAACTGGGGGGTACTTTGAGGCTGACAGAAACTGGAAGTCTGTTAAGCAGTTAATACAGATTCTAGTAACATGTGCGAATAACGAGGGTAATCTTCTCTTGAATGTAGGGCCTCGAGCCGACGGAACATTTCCGCCAGAAGCACTAGAAAGACTAGAAGCTATAGGAGAGTGGAGAAGAATTAAAAGTAGAGCAGAAAAAGGATAGAGTATTTCTCAAAGGACGACCGAGGCTAGCATCAGATCCCTACGACACAGTAATAGTACTGGAGCTAGACGGAAAAACCGAAAAAGCTCCGCTTACTCTCTAAGCTCCGAAACAACGTTTACAGTAACTAGCTCGCTGGCAGAGTTAACTACTTTGTACATACTAGTAAGTAGTATTTATCGTCAATATCTTCTACTAGCTCTATAGTAAAACCGGTTTTTTCTAAAATTTTAATAAAAGATTCTTTATTAACATAGATGTCATAGTGTCTGTAAAGCTCTACTAGCTCGTCTACAGTAAATCCGAGATTTCTTCGAGTTAAGCCGCTGTCCCACGTAGTAATACCGTAGAATTCCCTTACGATAAGTTTTCCTCCGGGCTTAAGCACGCGGTAAGCTTCTTTAACAGCTTTAGTATATCCGAGAATCTGGTTAAAGCCACAATTATTGGTAATTATATCAAAGTAGTTCTCTTTAAACGGCATAGCTCTAGCGTCAGCGACCATGGGTAGAGACCTGTCTAAGAGCTTGTAATAAGTTAAAGTTCCTTCAACTCTTTTAGCACATTTATAATCTATGTCAAAGCTATAGAATTCTGTAAAGTCCCTATATTTTTCGATAAGACAAGTTAAAAAGAATCCGCCGCCAGAACACATATCAAGTATTTTACATGGAGAATATTCTCTAGCAATATCGACCATTCTCCTGAGAGACGTGGAGCTCTTTGTTTGCTCCTTAATTCTTCTTAAATGCCTTTCAACATAGCATTTTCTAATACGCCAGCCGCCTATAGCTAAAAGTCTTCTATCAACAGGTTCTTTAAAAAATACTTTAGGAGGAGAGTACTCTCCTCTGAGTATTCTGAAAGCTCTTCTTCTAACTTCTTCTACACCATATTTCCTTAAGAGTTCTTCGTAGGACTCTAGAGTAAAGCCGAAAACAGCCTCTACATGGGGATGATTCCAGCAAGCGTACTGGCCTGGCTTAAGTAGAACTGGAATTCTCGCGTAAACTTTAAACAAGGTACTACATGAAACACAAGATAAAATAGCTCTCTGAATAACGCTGTTACGTCTAGTAGCTTTCCTAATTTCAAGAGATCCTCTGCATATAGGGCAGGCTAATGATTCTCTAAGAAAATATTCAAGAAAGCTTTCTTTCATATAATTTAACTTATTTTACTAATATTTATTTTTACTCAGAAAATTTTTATATTTTAAACGCGTATACTAAGTGGAGCCCATAGAATGACTTAGGACTTAGCCTTTATTTTCACTAACTCTTCTTCAATATTTTCTAGAACTTTTCAGAAGCAGTATAGCAGTACTCAAATAATTCATTACATGCTGAAACCTTGCTTATTTAACTCGTCTTCAACTTCCTCCTCTAAGGCCTTCCTATAAGCTGTAATGAATAGAAGAGTTTACCTTAACACAATTAATTATGAAACTCTCCGTTAGAGCATAACTTTTATATTGGTTAAACCTAGTTTAACTGTAGGTGGATCAGGTTTGACTCTTAAGCTTAAAGTCGGTAAGAAAGGCTATATTATCCTTCCTAAGGCGGTGAGGGAGGCTGTTGGCATAGAGGAGGGAGATGAAGTTATAGTTGAGATTAGAGATGGCATTCTCTTGAAGCCTGTTAGAAAATTTGATGAGAAAAAGCTTAGAGAAGCCCTTAAGAAGCATGCAGAGAGGATAAGAGGAATTTCAGAGATAGTTGAGCCTAAACCTGGGGATCTA
>QMRD01000172.1 GCA_003649225.1 Thermoprotei archaeon
CTTATACCTACATTTACTGCGAATACTCCTATAAGAAATGCTATGCCTCTTGGAGTGAGCATGTAGGCTAGTATCGATAGAGTTATTGAGGATGCTAGAAACATTATGAAGGCAGTTTTTCCAGGTATTACTCCGTATGTTCTTGCCTCAGAGGATGATAGTTTTAGGAAGGATTTTAGGGACTCCTTAAACTGTTTAAATGATGTTATGAAAGGTATTATAGCTCCAGCAACCGCCATGCCAATCACTATGCTTAACCATATGTTCAGCAGTGGCTGATACCATGATCCCTCTATAGTTCCGGGTATTAACATTACTCCTGGCTTACCCGGCCTCCAATCGGCATACGGACCATACTTTAGGGCTACGAATATCGGCGGCATTACTATATAGGCGAATATCATTCCTATTATCGACCATATTATAACCTTATCTGGTATTATGAAGCCGAGGCTCATAATCATGAAGTTTGTGGTGAAGCCTATTGTTGCGCCGGGAATTATGAGCTCTATTTGCTGTGTAAAGTCCCAATGCAAAGGAGGTATTAGAATAATTGGTCTGCCAAAGAGAACCATTCCTAAGGCTGGGGCAAGCGACCTAGCGGCTTCAAACATGGCCATTAGTGTAGTTACTATGGCGAATATCTTATACCTCTCCCCGCCTGCCTCCTTTGATAATGCTTTAGCTATTTCAGCAGCTAAGGCTCCTGTAGGGAATGGGAGCTTTTCAACCTCTATAAATAGCTCCCTAGTTATGTATGAAATACCTATTGTGCCTACTAGTGATATAAAGAATGAAAGGTAACCGATTCCTATGGGTAGTAGCCAGTCAGGGTGCCATATTATTCTATTAATTAATGCTTCACTTGTCTCGGGGGGAACAACCCATACAGGTATTTTATCGGCTATACCATATTGATGTGTTATCGGCGACTTCCTCATATATATTGAGAATAAGAAGCCTCCAGTATAGGAAGCAGCCATTGAAGCACCCCATCTTATCGTTGCAAGCTCATGTTCGTTTAGCGGCGACATTAACAGTTTTCCTAATTCTCCGAAGATAAGCATCGTAGCGTATGCTGCCGCTATAGGTCCTATACCTACTCCCGTAGCTAGATAGACCCAGAGGAGAGCTGGCATCATAATTACAGAGGAGAATATCATTGCCATAAGAGCCTTTAGCGTTAATCCCTCCTTATAAACCTCCTCGGTTGCAAGGGTCATGGACGACATGCTTTCACTCCATTCTCGAATTGGATATTAAAAATACATTTACTATTTATAAGGTTTAATATTGGAAATAGCCAATTACCATAGTTATATGACAAATAAGTAAAGCCTTATGAACAAAAAGGGATTATGAATAAAAATAATTAATTGAATTAGTAGAAAAAAGTTCTTTAACTTTATATCATTCCTAGAGCCTTCATCGTAATTGCTATTCCGCTTACTACTGCTCCGAATAATCCTCCTGCTGCCGCTCCTGCGAAGAACGGTCTTGCTACTTGCTCGTCTAGCTTTGGTCCACCTATCTTAAGTACTAGGTATTTGATTATTAGGAATGGTAGGAATGTGTATGCCCATCCTGTTACGTCCCAGTCTACTAGGTAGAATGCTAGTCCTGCGCTTATTGCTGTTAGAGGCATTATTACTGCAAACTTTGCTCTTAGGAATACTAGGGCCATTGCTAGTATGAAGAAGCCTATTGCCCATGGAATTCTATCTTCTGTTATTCTATCCACATAGGCGTATTCTACATAATATCTTACTCTATGTACTGCTAATCCGTAATATGCCCCGGCCTGCCCGTATACCTCGTGTGCAAGCCCTAGGCCATATATTAGGCTTCCCTGTATGAAGCAGCCTACCAATATAGATATTGCCGCTCCGACTATTATCCCTATTATTATTGCCTTTGTGGCTTTTACTCTGGATAGAAATGCGAACCTTGAGGTTTCTACTAATGCGAATGAACCCATGTTTCCATCGATTATATGATAGGGTAGTAGGAACATTCCTACAACTGGCGGAGTTACTTCACCTGTGCCTGGTGTTGCTACTCCAAATAGCTCGCTGATTCCTGCCGAGAATGCTCTCGTTAAACCATAACCTCTTACTGCTAGGTTAACTTCTCCTAATCCTCTTATGCTCCACATGGTGTTAAGGTATACCATGAAGAGTACTATGAAGAAGCCTACATGTGGCGGTGCTCCTAGAACCACTCCGAACGCAGTCAGTATTATTACTGAAAGTAGGGATAGTATCCACATCATCTGTGGAGATATGAAGCCGGGCTCCTCCTTCTCCTTACTCTTTATAGTTTCGAGTATGTACTTGTATCCTACTATGAAGTGGGCTATTACGGCGGCGGCTAGCATGACGTTGCCCATCATGTATAAGTTTATTCCATATCTATAGTCCATATACCCTATATCGCCGTACGCATCCCCTGGCTCATACGGTATTTTACCCGATGTTACCTCCCATACTAGGATGAACATTCCTATGAAGGTGAATATCATTATTGAGAGAAGTGCTTCTAATGGTGCGAAGTAGCCGAACCAGCCCCATGGGAATAGTGAGTTCATGTGTATTCCAATGATGAAGCCCGGCAGGTAGTCGAAGAACATTCCTGGAGCCTCTTCACTATCTCCTATCCATTCAGGAATAACAGGTGCTCCCGGCCATAGTGTGCTAACTAGATATCCTTCTGTGAATATTACAGTTATGAAACCTATTAGTAGTCCTAAGAGCAACCAGTTCCTTCTTGAGCCTAGCACAGGAGCAGCCTGCTCCTCCTTCGGGAGTATAACGGTGTTTACTGCAGAGAAGGCAGCTGAGGTAGCTGGATATGGTAGTCTCTCTACTTCAACTATCTGCTTCTTGAACGGTAGTACAGCGAATGTTGTTAGAGTGTTTAGAAATACTCCTAGAACAGTCATTGTTATGAATGCTGGTATTAACATGCCCCAGGGTGGTGCTACTCCTCCCTGAAGTGCCAGGTCATATGCCTCCTTAGGTAGATAATAGAAGCCCGGAACGTATGACATATACTTTTGTAGCCAGGCTGGGGTTGTTGCGTGGAAGAATAGGCCTGCTGGCCATCTTGTCGCCCAGTCGTAGCCTGCTGATCCACCGTAGGTCATTGCATAGATGAAGACGTATTCGGCGAGTGTGAATTTTATTGGAGTGAACAGTTGCAGTAATGCGAGTATAACTGTCATCATAACTGCTACTTCAGCTGTTGGTATGAATCCGCTTGTTGGACCTAGGATTGA
>QMRD01000173.1 GCA_003649225.1 Thermoprotei archaeon
GTAGTACACGCGTATGGACACCCCAACGTTAAAGCTACGCATAGATCTACATTCGAGATAACGAGGGAAAGTTTTCTCACGGAAAGGGGAGACTGTATAATAGCCGTAAACGCAGATAAGGCAGTTAATGATTTTTCCGAAAAATTTAAAAACATATGTAGGAATGAGAACAGTATAATAATAATTTTACTTCTGGTGGATTCGAATTTTGATGTTATCATTGCAAGAGGACATAGGTTTCTTAAATTATCCAGTAATATCTCCATTGTAGTTAGGAAAAGCGAGTTTATTGATGAGCGTACGCTCGCAGTTTGCGCTTCAAAGGCTGCAAGGGATCTTAAGCGTGACTTAGTGATAATGCTCAGGAATCCGAACATCCTACTGAAGGCTATACTAATAGCCTTTGCTCCGAAGAAAAGTGGGCCCGGTGGGATTTGAACCCACGATTCGGGCTCAACCTTCCTAAGGCTGAGACCCCCGCCGTGTGAGGGCGATGTCCTACCGCTAGACCACGGGCCAAAATAAGTATTGTTATGTTGCTATATAACTTTTGCGAGAACATCTTCCTGTTTCTTCGCAAGCTATTTTTTCGCGTATTTGTCTAGCTAAGCCTAAAATAGTTTGAAGTTCGTACATATTTATCAATGATCTTCCAAGAATACGCTTTATGACTAGTTTCGTTTTCTGTCTTTTAGACACCGCTAGCTTCAAATGATCCAGTATATCATCAATGAAGCTATAGAACCTAGATAATCCAATATTGTTTTCTCGGATCGCTATTAGTCTGCCTTTCCTCATGGGGAGCGTACTTTCATAATATATGAATTTGAATATTTCATAAAATATTATGGTGGCAGCATGAGATAAATTCAAGATAGGGTACTCCGGATTAGCTGGAATTGTAACTATTATATCGCATAAGGCTAGTATATCGTTTGTAAGTCCTATATCCTCTCTTCCGAAAATTATAGCTACTTTACAGTCGTCTAAGGATAGAAGCTTTAAAGCTAATTCCTCTGGTGTAATTGCCTGTCGAAGAATATTCTTTATTCCTCCTTTCTTACCTGTAGTTCCCACAATATAGTCTACTCCTGCCAAGGCATCTTCTAGTCTTTCGACGATAACAGCTTTTTTTAGGATATCATCGGCATGAACAGAATACACTTGTGCTGTTCTACCCAATCTAGCGAGAGGTGAAACTATATACAATTCGCTTAAACCAAAATTCTTCATATTTCTTGCTACGTACCCTATATTTATTTCAAAAAGAGGCTGGTAAAGAATAATTCTAATATTCTTCAATTTCAAGGAGCTATAACCTCTTTACCAGTGATATTAATGCAACTATTAAAAAGGCTATAGCTGTTAACGTTAAGCTTCCGGTTATCAGGTAAACTATTAGGGCTACTATGAGGGCTGGAAGAAGTAGTATGATTACCTTTACTATTAGAATGAAGATTAGTAGAGCTATTATGAAGAATATACCCGCCAATATTATTTCAATTATCATCATGAACTTATCCTTGATACAAGTATATAAGTATGGCGCGGTCTCGAACTATATTGTAAACTGCATGCTCTGATCTCTATCGGGAGAAGTTCTAATGTTTGCATTTCTCTCCAAGCTATTGTCGGAGGGAAATAGCACTATAATTGAGGTGAAAAAATAGAGTATGGATCCTAGCGTAGTGGATCTTCTATAAAGAGAGCAAGAGTAAATCTAATATATCCTTTAATCAAAATAAGCCTTCAGTAAGATAGCAGGTAGCAATGGGTGAATATATTGACAATATATGAAATAGCTGTTAATATAGCCTTAGGAATACTTTTTTCACTACTCATAGGGTTACCGTCCTATAAAAAGGGATACGTGGATAAATCGGGTCTATTAACAGCAATGATTGTCGGAACACTCGTCTTCGTTGGGGGATGGCAATACTTCATAGTAATTCTGGCTTTCTTTATATCCTCAAGTAAAATTACCAAATATAAATATGATATAAAGCTTGCAAGGCAGGCAGCTGAGAAATGGGCAGGGCGGTCATATATGCAGGTCATAGGGGCTGGCGGAGTAGCTGCATTGATGGGTTTAATACTTTTCCTCTTAAGGATATTCGAACATAGTTCGATGCCCGAGCTTATTGTTTACGGGCTTCTCGGAGCTATAAGTGCATCAAATTCAGATACGTGGGCCGTTGAAATAGGAGCATTATCGAATGAGGAGCCTGTACTCATAACTAATCCAACTAGAAGGGTTCCCCATGGAACTAGTGGCGGCGTAACGAAGCTCGGAGAGCTAGCAAGTTTCCTAGGAGCAATATTTATAGCAATAGTAGCAGCATTAATACTTTTCATTTTCCCCGACAGTATATTGCCAAATGAACCTTTACTAGTAGCAAAAATTTTCATAATAACATTTATTTCGGGTTTTATAGCTGAAAAGATAGATAGTGTGCTTGGAGCTACGGTACAGCTAAAATACTGGTGTCCTAAGTGTAATAAGGAGACTGATAACAAGATACATAAATGCGGTACAAAAACTAGATATTATAGGGGGTATCGTATCATAACAAATGAGGTTGTAAATATACTGTCTACTACCGCTGGAGCGCTAATAGCAATATTTTTAGGAATGCTAGTATAAAGGTACTACAATTAAGGCGCTATATTTCACCTACATGAGTCTCTTCGAGATGGTATCTCTATATTATTTCATCTTAACAACTAATAAGAAGTTCTCTCTTTTAAGATTCTAACTAAAAGCAGAATAGCCATAAAATTGGATGTTGTACTTACAATTAATGCCTCCAATATTCTGTTTATTAATAGAAGTAAAAATGAAGAGAATGATAATGAGGATGTTAGGGCGATGTAAAGCAGATATGCTGGTATTGGCTTACATCCGATAAATATTAAGTTCTTCATGCCTTCCAAACGAACTGTTTTCTTTACGGCATATTTTCCATCAGGTAATCTTTCTATAAGTTCCTCTTTCTCTAAAATTTTCAGATGATAAGCCGCCAAACTCGGACTGCTTAAGTTAAGTTTCCGCTGAAGCTCCCTTATTCCAATAGGTTTACCATGCATTAACATGAATTCGTATATTTTTACCGTCGTCCTAGAAAATTGCTTTTTAGTTCCTTTAGTCCTCAACTTCCCACTATCTGCCATTTTTAACTACCTGTAAAAAAGAGATAACAGCTGATAAGATTATCTATGGATATTGAAGTAGTAACTAAAAGCGCTTTCTCATATATATCTCTAAATAAC
>QMRD01000174.1 GCA_003649225.1 Thermoprotei archaeon
AATAAACGTCTAGCTTTCCTAATAATCATTGCAGCTACCATTTTGTTCAGCCTAAATATGCTATCAGATGTAGGCTTCTCAATAAAACTATCAAAATTACTAATACTCCTTTTCATAAACTTCAGGTATTTCCTTCTATCCTGAGCTAAGCGAGTAAGTACTACATCCACTAATCTCTCCACATCAATATTCCATAATTTACCTCTCGCAAGCATAACGGTGAGTCCCTTATAGACTAGCATCTCTAAAACATCTTTAATCATTAGCCTATCATCGTAATCAAGGCGGAGGTAGGAATCTATAAGCTTAAGTAAAAACCCTAAATCAATACATGTATCTCTAACATAGGCATAATTAGCCTTAAGATTGTCGCATATATCTGCAAGATTTAACAGTGAGACGACATCGATTTCCCTACCAGCCAATATGCTTGAAACTATACGTTCACTAAAATCATCTACTATCATTTGTTTCAGAAGTTCCATATCGGGTATAACGTCAGCTTTACCCTCATGCAGATATAATTTTAGGATATTAAGCAAATGCCTATAAAAGTAACTTACTAAAAAGTCTCTCCTTCTATTCAAGCTATAATTAATTATCATTCTTTCAAAACCTATCATAGATTTATAAAAAATACTTTTCAAAACGTCTGCACTAACGTCATCCGAAAGCTGACCAATATATCTGCCATAGTATGTATCACGTAAAATATTTACAAAACTTGCTAAATCCCTACAATTACACATTTCAATAAGTTTTTCCTTTGATATAAGCATACCCTTTCTATGAAAAATTTTGGGTAAAATATATGATAATGAAGCTTCCAAGCTCATAGCATTTCTTCACCCATCAGTTCGTTCACTATTAATGCTATAGCTTCCTCCCTTCTACTTTCAGCCTTCTCTATCTTCTTCAAAATATCACTAGAGATCGATTTAATCCTACTTTTAATTTCGCTCAATTCCTTCTCTAATGCATCTTTCTCTCCCTCATATAGTACTTGAAGCTCTTTCTCTATACTTTCCTTAATGTGATTAATGGTTTTATTTAATAGATCATCTATTTCCTTCAACTTTTCCAATGTTTCATGCCTAAGAATACTTAGTTTTTCATCAACTTCTACAATTACCTCAAAAATTTTCCTAACTCTCTCCTCCGACATTTTTCGTCCCTTAGTTCCTTGTCTCCTATATTTTACCGAGCATCATTATAACTACAACCAGACCATAAATTGCAATAGCTTCTGCAAGCCCCGTAATAATCATCGCAAGCGTTGATAACTCAGGTTTTTCAGCTGCAGCACTAATAGCAGCGCTACCAGCAACCGCAATACCTATGCCAGCGGCTAGTGTAGCTAACCCAAATGCTATTCCTATGGAAAGCATTACAATAGCCTTATAAAGAAAGTCTAGCGAAGCCTCTTCAGCTTCTGAAGGTGAAGTAGCTATTTCTGTTGAGAAATATACTAAAGCAGTAACTGATATAGCTGCGAAAATGAGCGGCCATATCACTAGTACGAGGAATATTTTTGGTATTTTTCCGTTGCCCATCTCTTTTTCACCTTTTACGTTTATCAAATGGTCTACGATTATTTTAGTTTTATTCTCCAATGTTTTTCTCTATGATAGAATTTAATTTAATTATCTATAATTCAAGCGTCATTAAGGATACATAGTGTTAACAATAAGTAATGTTTAAGTTTCATTTTTATAATAGCGTATAAAATGGGCATGTTTCCATATTCATATTTTTCTATTAAAAATGTAGGCGGTATATTATTTCTAGTTAATAAATGTTAACTATAATTTTTACAATAGGAGATACTTTTATGTTTCTTCATTGTTAATAGAAAGATACTTTTTTCTCATTTCATCAATTTTCTCATCTATTGACCTTCTAATTAGATCTATATTATATGAAATCTGCTTACTAGCTTCGTTAATAAGTTTATCAAATTTTTTCTTAGTTTTATTTTCAAGTTTCTCATTCATCTGCCTCGCCTCTTACCTAATATAACTTCCTTAAAGTATTTAAGCCTGACAAATTCCTCTCTATCTCTTTCTTCAAGTATTGACTTTATAGTCTTAATATTTTTCTCAAGATTTGGTATTATGACGTTCTTTAAAGCGTTGATCTGCCTCTGAACCTGCTCTAGCTCCTTAGCTAGCCTGAATATGGCATTCTCTATATTAGCTATTAAAATTATGGTTTCTATAGCTTTTTCAATATAGACCATCTCGGCGTCGAGGAATGTTGCTCTAAGAAGACTACCAATCGGCATTACCTCCTTTCGCAGTATGCTTAGCTCCGAGGACTTTATGCCAGCTATGTATACGATTGACGCATCCACTTCAATCTTATTATTCGCCGACATTACTGCACTCCTAAGATACTCCCTACCCATTTCAGCTTCAGCTAAATCCATGTACATATACGCTTTCTCAAGGTTCTCAAAGAGCTGGGACTGTATCTTATTTGCCTCCTTTACAAGTCTATTTATCTCGTACAGGAGAATGTCTCGTCTATCCTCTAGGATCTTCCGTACCTTTCTTGCTGCAGCAAGCGTTTTCCTTAATCTAATAAGGTTTATTTTCGTAGGAATAACGCGTCGGCTCATCTGCTCATCCTATACGGGCTCTTCTCAAGCAGCGGCCGCTTTTCCTCCAGTGTCTCCTTCTTTATCCTCGTTAGTTCCTCATCTGGCAGAATTGCAAGTATCTCCCACGCTAGATCTAACGTCTCATCTATGTCTCTGTTCTCGTATTCTCCCTGATTAATAAACCTATTCTCAAACTCCTCAGCGAACTTTAGGTATCGCCTATCTATAGGAGATAGGTTCTCCTCACCGATTATTAATGCCAACGCTCTTATGTCCTGCGCCCTAGCATACGAGCTATATAGCTGATTACTAACCTCTGCGTGATCCTTCCTAGTTTTCCCAGGACCTATACCGTTTGGCATAAGCCTAGATAGGCTATCTAAAACGTATACTGGCGGATATATACCCTTTGCATGCAGTGTTCTGCTGAGCACTATTTGTCCCTCGGTGATATATCCCGTTAGATCCGGTATTGGGTGAGTTATATCATCGCCCGGCATCGTCAGTATGGGGAGCTGTGTTATACTGCCCTTCCTACCTTTTATCCTGCCAGCCCTCTCATATATGCTAGCTAGATCAGTATACATGTATCCCGGATACCCCTTCCTGCTGGGAACTTCCTCTCTTGCTGCGCTTAATTCTCTTAGTGCCTCACAGTAGTTA
>QMRD01000175.1 GCA_003649225.1 Thermoprotei archaeon
ATACATTTATCCTTTATATCAATGACGTCTTCCTCCGCCCATGTGATAATTGTCCCCCTCTTTATCTTCAGCTCATTCAAAGCTTTAAACATCTTCTTTACATGGCTCTGCTGTACTTCGTATGTAACCTCAATTAGATCTTTTACATATCCCCTTTCCCTTACTAGGAAATCTACCTCTTCTCTACCCTTGGTTCTATAGTATGATATGTCCGTAAATGGACTACTTCTTCTAAGCAGTTCTATAAAAACTAGGTTTTCAATTTTTCTCCCGATATCAAGGATCTCCGGAAAGAGGTTTGAAAAGGATACATCAATAACATATAGTTTCCTAGGGTTAACTATACGACTCCGCTGAGAATAGGAAAATATCTCCAGAGTATAGACGAGGAAGGCCTGCTTCATGTAGCCTATATAGTTTATCAGGGTTTTTACATCTATATCCACGCCCATAGACTTCAATATGCGATTTATAGATCTATAGGATATCAGATTAGAATAGTTTGATAAAGTAAAATAGAAAACAGACTTAAAGATCTCAATATTTTCGATATTGAACCTCTCAATTATGTCCTTAAAGAATATAGTCTCGAGCAAGCTTATGATCTTCTCCCTAGACTTCTGTAACCAAACCTCAGGAAAACCTCCCCACTTAAGATACTCTTCAAGCAAGCGTAGTATTCTTCCTCTCTCCCTAAACGTTCTTACCTCAAAGTCTACTAGCTCCCTAAACGATAGGGGGTATAGGATTTTAGAGATATATCGTCCCCTTAATCTCTTGGGAATCTCTGAGGACATTAAAGTAGATGAAGAGCCTGAAACATATATTCTGAAATCTTTGACGTCGTGAAGCCACCGCAGATTAAAGTCCCAGTTCTCCCACTCCTGAATCTCGTCTAAGAAAAGATAAACACGACCATGAGGATAATCCTTCCTCACGAGCTCCGCAAATTTTCTAACATCCATCTTTCTCAGAAAAGGCTCATCTAGAGAAGCGTATATTACCTGCTTACCGGAATCCAGTAGTTCCCTAGCTTTTTTCAATAACATAAATGTTTTCCCTACCCTTCTAGCTCCTATCAATGCAAGAATATCTGTGTACTCTCCAAGCTCCATTCTCCTTCTAATCTCCCATACATACCTCAAAGATTCCAGATACTCGTAGGTTATCTCAAGCAGGCTTACCATACCTATCTGTAGAATATTGTTCCACAAAAAATATAAATTTTATGGAATAATACTCCACAATACAATAACCAATCTACTAGAAGTTTAAGCAATCGAAATTAATCTATACTAATAGCCTTCCTTGAGACGTATTCATCTTCGAGACTATACACAACTACCATATTTTTCCCGAGGGGAGCGAACTCAAGTATGCCTTCATCATACCTAGTTAAAGTACTTGAAGCAATGATGTAGCATCCGCTACCATGTTTAGCTTCATAAAGCTCGCAGTACTCCCTCCTAGCTTCACCATAGATAATCCTTGCAACAAGCAATTCAACCTTATCCCTGGGGGAAAACTTTAAAATTAAGATATTAGAGCACGAACCATAAAGCCCTTTATCGTGAAGCAATTCGTGCAGTTTAATAAAGCCATCAATTAACTTTCCATCGTTCTTCTCAACAAATTCCCTTAGGAGCATCGCGTGAATAAAAGTATCAGAAACACTATCCAAATCCACCTTAACCCTATTAGACAACAGCTCGTACGCCTTCACCTTATCGATACCGCCGTTCTGAGCGAAAAATACCAGGCTTCCATCGTTCGATGTAAAGGAGAATGGATGAGCTGAAAACGTATCAACAGGGGTATTCTTCGACGCCTTCCTAGTATGTACTAAGCCTAATGCAATGCTATAACGTCTAAGCAGCCTTTCCAGAGCACTAATACTTGAATCCTCCCATATAGGAACTCTAGTCTTATAGCTTAACAACCTCCACTCATCCTCCTTTAAAGCAACGGCGTATCCCCAGCCATCATCATGCTGCTTAAATGAAGCCAAAATCTCTCTTCTAGATGCATTAACCAGCAACTTGAGAAGATAGCCAACATCGAATTCCTCAGTTAATGCAAAAGCGAGAAGCCTACACACCTCCTTTCACCTCTCTAATTTTAAACGAAGGGTAATATATCCCTTAGCAGTACACGTTAATCTTATAAAATTACCGCCCAGCCGATACCACAGGCTAAAACTATTAAATTTATAGGAATCAGCTTTTAAGTTAAGCATTAAATACAATAATATTTAGGATTCAGCTTATAATTATCATAACAACATCTTGATAAGGAGTGGAACGTGGTTAAGAGGCTGGATCCAGCATTATGTGCCAAGTGTAAGGGAACTAGGAGACTATGCGGTAGACCTGTCTGTCCCATTTTAAAGAGAATAGAGAACCTAGTTAAAGTAAAGAACGTGGTAAGTAAGAGGGAGCTCTTCGCTGCAACCCCGCCCTCAGTGTTAGTCGGCGAGCAGGGATATCCCTATATCTGGCTAGGGCCAAATGTAACGCCATTGACCGGAGATAGTGCAGTTGAATACGATAATCCCGAGCTGTGGTGGGGAGTAAAGAACATCAATGATATTATAGCGCTACGCTCCTCAATGGTTTTCTCAAGGTTTAGACTCAAAGTATCCAAGGCTAGATCGGCTTCCGATAAACTGCTGGATTTAACGAGAGAGGCAGCGTTATCCGTAAAGCCTGTTGATGCAGAGTATCTCTTCGCCAAGCCCCCCAGGCCACAGTTAAAGTTTGATGGAATACTTTCCCCCATAGGTCCTAGAGCACGCCTAGTTAAGATGAACATAGTAGATAACCCGGTAGTTCCAAGGAAGGTCGATAACATAGTAGAGGACTACGATGTATTAGCTCGAGACGCCATTAGAGAGCTGTATCAGCACGGCGTAAGCTTCTATCATATAGTGAGAATATTCAGCCTAGGAATGCTTGGCGTGAAAATCCAGAGGAGGCTGGTGCCGACTAGATGGGCGATAACGGCCGTAGACAGCACTCTAGGCGATCTACTTTTAAAGAAGGTTAAGGAGTATAAGGCTATAAACCAGATAGAACTCTACTTCACAGAGTATATAGGGAATAGATACGTACTGATCCTCGCACCGGGAGCCTGGTCCTTTGAAATGATAGAGATATGGCTACCTAGAAGCGTATGGGTCAAGGATGTTAAGCCATACTTTACCGTAAACTACGAGCTATACGACGGCAGGTGGAGGAGGCCTGGGGTCGATGGAGGATATCATGC
>QMRD01000176.1 GCA_003649225.1 Thermoprotei archaeon
CTCCATACTATGGGCTATTCTCGAGAAGGCCGACTTACCTTCAGCTAGCCTAGCCAGCTTCCTAACGACATCATCCACATCCCTCCTAGTACTGCACTTGACGTTCAGAACGCATACAAGTGGAGGAGACGTAAGGCCAAGGTCATCAACAACCCTCTTCTTTAGGCTATAGTCGAGAAACCTATTGCTTCTAAGATCGAGAACATCAAATATAACCGCCCAGTCAGGCAGCATATCATAGGGAACAGTATGCCTAACACGCAGCCACTCACCATAGAGGACGTAGTACTCAGGAACATTAACCAACTCGCTGTATCGGCTATACACCCAGCTCCAAATACCCCTATAGACGGTCGGCTCAAACCCCCTAACAATATTTCTGCCCCGGGAATACACTTCGACATCACCATTCCTTAAAACTATGGAGAACTGGGATCCATCCAGCTTCTCCTCAATATACACAGTCCCATCGAAAACCTCCATAAGCTCTTCATACGATAAGTATCGCTTACCGCCATGCCTATAGCCACTGGGATGGGGAATCCTATAGATGCGAGGGTACCTGGGGCGCATCAATAAATTAGTATGAAAGCCGTAAATTAACTTTAATCTTCTGGTAGAATCTGAGGACTATAAGTATTTAATCAAAACATCCTAATATAACATTATGAAATACTGCATAAGAAAACTGCTCCTGCCACTAATCTATCTGATACAGGCGCTCGTAACAATCTTCATAGAATATGTGGGCTTCAAGAAATACCTAGCGGCAATGTATGCCTCAATAATCCTCGTCACAGCACTCTACTGGCGCCACGCACTAACCCTCACACTAATATGTTCTCTAGTAGGATTTACAGCAGAATACATAAGCCTAAACACAGGCTACCCATTCGGAGAATACTACTACAACATGAAGCCAGACATACTAGGCGTTCCAGCATACGTCCTGGTAATGTGGGGAATATTCATCTACATATCATACACAGCCTCCAGAAGCCTAGTAGAGAAGCCCTACAGCCTAATATTAGCCGCAATCCTAATGGTGATACAGGATCTAGCACTAGACCCCATGATGACGAGGTGGAGAGCATGGGTATGGACGTGTAGGACGGAGTTAAACTGGTACGGGATACCGTGGACGAACTTCCTAGGCTGGTTCATAGTATCGCTCCTATCCCTAGCAATATACCACCTAATCCACAGAAGGGAGAAGTGGAACGCAGATTCAATGCTGGCGGTAGCACCTTACCTAGCACACCTAACCATGTACTACATGTACACTAAAGGTACACGGGCCGAAGAACCAGTACTCTACGCCCTAATCCTAGCCCTAGCTACGATAACACCGCTGTGGATAAAGAAGTATAAACTAAAACTATCGTTTTCCGCCTAATTTCTCCCTAAACACCTTCAGGAAAACTCTGTAGGCCTCATCCCTATAGAGGCAGACAATAACCTTCTCAACGTTGGAAAGCTTATCCAGTAGATCCTTAAACACCTTAACCATTATCTCGGCACACCTCCTGTAGGGGTATCCGTAGGCCCCAGTGGATATCGCTGGAAGAGCAACAGTCTTAGCTCCAAGTTCATCAGCCTTTTTCAGAGCATTAGCGATAGCAGAGTAGAGCTTTTCATCCCCGTCAGGAGTGCCGTATTCAGGGCCGACTGCATGGACAATATACTTAGCCCTAAGCTTCCCAGCGCCAGTAACGGCGACGCCACCAACGGGGACGGGACCGTAGCGTATAACGTATGCATCACTCTCCCTCTGAATCTCGGGACCACCTTTCAATACTATTGCGCCAGCCACCCCGCCGCCGTGTTTAAGGTAGGGGTTAGCGGCATTAACTATAACGTCAACTCTAAGCCTAGTAATATCGCCTTTAACTATCTCAATTAAAACATTACCAACTTTAAACGTCGCAGCCATCTTATCACAGTATAATAGAGGCCGTGTTAAAATATACGTTTTATGTATCATTCGTCGATAAAACAAGAACAGTAATCAAAGAATATAAATCCTTAAACACTTAAATAATATGCTGGTGGTATTCTTGAGGTTCCCCCCACCTGAAAGATTCGGGCCGAGGCCGAGAAGACCTGCATTAGAGGCATTCCGTGAACAGCTGCTACGAGACATAAGAAGGGAGATGAGAGCCGAGCTGAGAATAGGATTAACCCGGCTATACAGGCACCTAAGGAGGGATATAAGGGCGGCAATACTGGAGGCTAAAGGTCTAACCCCAGAGAAGGCTAAACAGGAGGCTGAGAAAGAGGAGGAGAAGGAGGACGAAACCAGCCTACTCAATAGAATATTCGGCGGCCTAGATATAGACATGGGAGACATACTGAAGTACGGTGGAGCAGCAGTAGCCGGAGCACTAGCAGTACTGTTAATAACCCACATAGACGACATATACAACTTCATAAACCAGAAGAAGGCAAGCGGAGCATCGCTCGAAGAAATAAAGGATGAGCTAGCAAAACTAATACAGGAAAAGCTAGGGGGAAGTCAGCAAACATCCTAAATTTTTCTCCCCACATTCTTAAACGCTACTTCTAAAAGAAACCTCCTAGCATACGTTACAACTTCATCGAAATCCATGACAGCTATCTCCCTAATATTCCTCCCCTTCTCCAGATACCTTATGAACTCGTGGCCCAGAAAGTAGCCGGTCTGACTCCTACCCTCAATATTAAGCCAGGAACCATAGAAGTCATTCACGGGCCTCCCCTCGTCCACACGCCGCAGATACTCACGTGCAAGAAAACCGATATTCCCCCTACACCATCTAATCCAGGAGCCATCCGAAGCAATCCTCCAAGACTCACGGCCTAAAATGAGGTGCTCACACCTAGTAGCAAAACCCTCACTATACAACAGAAACAAGGGATCCCCCTCAAGCTCCTCCAGCTTTTTACACGAAATCCCCCTCAAGTAGGCGTGAACAACGTGGGAAAGCTCGTGGAGAACAAGCCCCATCAAATCATCAACACCACACCAGCCCAGCTCAGCAATATTCTCTAAACCAAGTAAAACAGCATATCTGTCACAGTAGTCAGTAGCCCACCCAGCACCACAGCCAACCCCAACATAAACCACAAAGACTACCTCAACGTCAACACTCCAGAACTCCATAGACCTACCGTAAGCCTCAGGAATAACCCCAAGAAGATTACTATAGGCAGATTCAATAGATGAAATAAGACCACCCAACCTAGGAAAAACCCTAGACCTAGCAACCTCCCTCCATCCATCAC
>QMRD01000177.1 GCA_003649225.1 Thermoprotei archaeon
ATAGAGAGTTATAAGAGGCGTTTTCAAAATAGACCCGTATACGTGATGCCTTCTGGAATAAGAGTAGAGTTAATAAGATCCCTTGGAAACAGGGAGTTTTGCGCTAATTGTATGAGAATAAGATTAACGCATGATGGCAAGTTAAAGCCGTGTCTAATGAGGAATGATAACCTGCTGGATATTTCGAAAATACTAGATCGACGAGCGGAAGAGAGCTGGAAAATTGAGAAAATAAAACAGGCAATCATAAAGGCTAATGAATCAAGAGAGCCATACTTCAAGTAGCTCGATAAATTTATTAGGTCTCTTAAAACCCAGAATAATGAATGATGAGCCTGCGGTCCCTAGATTCGATGAAGAGTAAGCTGTTGACTGATTATATCATTAATCAGTCTACTCAGAATAAAGTATTTCACCAACATATCATATTATATCAATTGTATGTCTACACACATGGTTGATATTACACCTAAAATTCATGTAAAGAGAATAGCTACTGCAGAAGGTTTTATAAAACTTAAGCGAGAAACGCTGACTTTAATTAGGGAAGGCAGAGTTAGAAAGGGTGATGTTTTCTCTGTAGCTAAGATTGCTGGCATTCTAGCCGCAAAAAATGTCCCTCAGATAATTCCTCTATGTCATCAAATCCCACTAACACATGTAGACTTAAATTTTAAACTAGAGGAAGATGGTGTGAGAGTAAAGGCAGTTGTAAAGGCTATAGCTAAAACGGGAGTAGAAATGGAGGCATTAACGGCAGTATCAGTTGCATTGCTGACTATATGGGATATGGTTAAGGAATATGAGAAAGATGAAGCGGGGCAATATCCATACACGGAAATAAGGAACATAAAGGTTATTGAGAAGAAAAAAGAGGAAATATAGCTTAAGGTCACTTGAAAATCTACAATGTTGATTTTTCTTCCCAGTGACTATATCCCCTTATAACCTCTATTAGATGCGATATCGTTGGCATAATAATATCTTCCAAGGCTAGCCTAACAGCATCAGGCTTACCTGGAACGATAAATACAGGAGTATTTCCAATAAGCCCAGCAGTAGCTCTTGAGAGATACGCTTTAGAACCTATTTTTTTATAGGAGAGAAATCTAAACAATTCACCGAACCCATTGATCTTCTTACTAAACATAGGCTCCAATGCTTCAATACTTATATCTCTTGGCCCCAGTCCGGTACCGCCCGTAACGAGGATGATATCGTTATCCCTACATAAATTCAATACGGCGTCTTTAATCATGTCGGCGTCGTTCCTAACTATCTTCCTCTCGACGCTCAATTCGTACCTGCTACATATATCCCTAACTATGTCTGTCACCTTATCAAGCTTAGGATCAAGATATACCTTATCACTGGTAATGACTAACCCGAGTTTCATGTTATTAACACTGTATATGATGTTTCATTACTCTTTCTAATAAAAATAACAGTAAAAATTAAGTTAAAAAGATAGGTTAATATGTATCACAAAGTATAATTACCATATACTCACGTATTCATTAATAATAACACAGTTATAGGTTATCCTATGGAGACTGCAAGGATAATATCAAAGGACGATATCGTAGAGCTAATTGATCGCTTCATAGTTGCATATCAAGTCATAGCTCCGTCTGTAATTGATGATAGGGTGATGTATAAGTATGTCAGTGATGCATCTGAGGTTGATTTAGAGTATCGAGGACATACATTACTGCCACCAAAAAGGTTTTTCTTTCCCGAGAAAGAAGTGTTGTTTACCTATGAGATTTCAGATAAAGGAACGGTATCAATATATGATAAATGTGAAGAACTAAAAGGTTTACAGAGAGTTTTCATAGGTATCAAGCCATGTGATATCTCTAGTTTAAAAATACTTGATAAGGTACTTATTTCGGAGTTCCATGATCCCTACTATGCCATACGTAGAAACAATACGCTACTAATAGGCATAACATGTTCCGAACCCTTGGACTATTGTTTCTGCTACTATACAGGAAGCGGACCATCTACAGATGACGGCTACGATTTACTTCTCACAGATTTAGGCGAGGAATATCTCGTCAGGATAGGTAGTAATAGAGGATTAATGTTAATCAAATATAACATAGACTTGTTTAAAGAGGCAAATGAAGAGAAAATAGCATTAGCTAAGAAGCTAATTGAGAAAGCGGAACTTAAAATGAGAGAACAGAGACTGCCGTCTTTCGAAAACATATACGAGGTAATGATTAAGAACTTTAACTCAAAAATATGGGAGGAATATGGAAGAGCGTGCCTAGCCTGCGGCAAATGCAATTTCACCTGTCCCACATGCACGTGCTTCGATATATTCGATGAAGTTAACCTTGATTTAAAGAGTGGGAGGAGAGTGAGGGTATGGGATTCCTGCCACTTTCTAAGCTTCACACAGGTAGCTAGTGGAGAAATATTCAGAAAAAGCAGGCCTTCAAGAGTTAAACAGAGAATATATCATAAGTACTGTTACTCCCTTGATGAGATAGGCGTCATTTCATGTGTTGGCTGCGGAAGATGCATAGAAGTCTGTACAGCTAGAATAGATCTTAGAGACATTATCAGGAGGTTATATGGTTATGAATAACCCATATATTCCGAATCTTACATTAATAGAAAGCATAAAGGAGGAAACGCCGAATATTCGAACCTTTAGATTAAGACTCATAGATGAGGATCTTCGCGAGAAATTCGATTTTAAGCCTGGGCAGTTCATAGAGCTAAGCGTTTTTGGATACGGTGAAGCGCCCTTCTCCATATCTTCACCACCGCATATTAAGGGTCGTTTTGAAGTTACTATAAGAAAGACTGGAGTTGTCACATCAGCACTTTTCTCTCTAGAGGAAGGAAGCGTCGTTGGAATAAGAGGACCATTTGGAAGAGGATGGCCATTAGAGGAAATTAAAGGTAAAAACCTAATTATTATCGGTGGAGGAATAGGAATTGCACCATTGAAACCAGTTATAGAGTGTATAATTAAAGATAGAAACAAGTATGGCAACGTTATACTGCTATACGGGGCTAGGACGCCAAAAGATATCGTATACAAAGAAGAATTATCTTTATGGAGTAACTATATTGATGTACATTTAACTGTAGATAAGCCAAGTCCAGAGTGGAGAGGTAAGGTAGGGGTAGTCACCACATTATTCGATTATATTAAGGTGGATCCGGAGAATACGTATGCATTTCAATGTGGACCACCGATTATGATGCATTTCGTAACTAAAAAATTGCTAGAACTGG
>QMRD01000178.1 GCA_003649225.1 Thermoprotei archaeon
CAGTTGGCATTTCCCTCCTAATTCTCCTAGCCTCCTCATCCTCTCTCAACCACTCCTCATACAAACCAGACGAAACCATCATAAAATAATTTAAAACACGTCAATAATTCCTTTTCTATTTCTTCAGAACTATGATCCACTGGTTTTCGGGTATGCATACTACACTATCCTTATTTAAGCTGATCGGTTTTTCGTTAGGTGTGAAGTGGACTTTGACGTAGAAGTCTACGATCCCTAGCCCTGGATTAATTTCATTGCTAACCTCTCCCTTGGATAGTACTATTGCTCCTGCGGAATTGCCGATAATAATTCCATTGAAATTTTTAATTAATTCCTCAATTCTCTTCTCCTTGATGGTTGAGTAGAGTATCTTTGGGTCGCCGCCCGGAAGATAGAGTATATCGGTCTTATCCAGTATCATCCTTATTTCCTCTTTTTCATGCCTCCTTTCGATGAAGTAGATTTCTTTGGCGCCTAGTTCTCTGAAGTAATCCGCTATTACTCCTCTATAATACCTCTCCTTTTCTGGGTCGTCCGTAGTCCAGGGGATAACTGCAATGCTTTTTCTCCTCGAAATCTTTACAATAGCCTCCAGTAGTTCTCTATTAGTTCTCCTCTTAATATCCTCTCCTCCCTGAAGAACTATTATCTTCATGAGTTAGGATAAGCTGTAATCAACCTTAAAGTTAACGTTAATCAGTTTCCCGTATACCGCTATTTAAAACGATGCGTTTAATAGAATCACAATTTTTAGCTATCTTTACTCAGAGTTCCTATGCTATTTCTCCACTAATGATACTTTGGGTAATCTTTATTATCTAGATTATCTTTCTTATATTGGTGATGGTGGTGGCTACATTATTGATTAAGGGAGTTTCTGAGGATTTACTTAAGGAGCTCAAGAGGCTTAAGGTTGAGCTTGACTGTAGGACTTGGGCTGAGCTTTTAGAGAAGCTTGTCAGAATGAGGCGTGTTGAAGTGGTTATTGTGGATGAAGATTACCGAAGAAGGGCTAGCGAAGGTGTTGAGGAGTTTATTAAGCTTAGAAGGGAGGTTTCAAGAAGGTGGCGTGGCCCCAGTGTACTAGAGGAGTTCAGGAGGTTCCGTAGGCATGTCGATTAGACGTATACTGGTTCTTGATGCCAATGTTTTTATTGCAGCCTTAAAGGAAGATGGAGAGTTTAGTGATGAATGTGCCGATATTATACATGCTATTCCTAGAAGTTTCGTTTTAGCTGAACCAAGCATTGTGTATCAGGAGGTCTGCGGCACGCTTGCTAGGAGGGTTGGTTTGGATCTTGCGGATAAGGCTAGGTCTATATTGGATAAGTTTATAGAGCCAGCTCTACTCTTTAACTGTGATAAATCTTTCTGTCTCTCAGCCAGCTCTCTATGCCATATCTACGGGATATATTCTATCGATGCACTTTACCTGAAGGTTGCGCTGAATACGAACGGTATCCTTGTATCGCTTGACAAGGAGGATTTTATAGAAAGGGTTAAAGAAGCTAATCCTCCTATAGAGGTCTATCATGTCTCTGAATTCCCGTACCTCTAGATTGTCGTTCTGTTCACCAGCTACCCTAGATATTAAAGCTTTTAAGAACAATATTTTAGCCGTTTATCAAATCTAATTTACCGATATTGCATGGCATACTGAATGAGGCAAAATATCCTTAAACCTATTGTGCTTTTAAATAAAGGATGCCATTAGTTTATATCGGGCTTATATTGTAGTATTTATTTGAATTGTCTACATTGGGGACAGTAATACCTGTAGGCGAGTGGTACCCATCCCATTTTACTTCCGCAGTCTGGACATATATCGGGTAGGTCTGGGGGTGGTGCGCCGTCCGTTCTTCCGCCGTTCTTCATTACCCATTCCTCTATCGCCTTTTTCCAGTCTTCTTTCCCCGAGAATCCCTTAAACATGAAGGTGTATGCTCTGAATTTACCGCCTGTTAAATGTCCTACTGTTATCTGTGCTCCTGATAACGGTGGCTTACGGTATTGGACTAGCTTTACGTCCTTTAACGGTATGGTTATGCTGCCGGGGTTCTTGAGGTTCTTGTAGACATCGTTTAATGAAAGCTTCTTACCCGTTATAACCTTCCTGCCTATGCCGAATGGAGTCATTGCTGCAAGTTCGCTGGCTACGAATCCCTCAGCGAAGCCTGTGACTACGAAGTATAGGTTTCTATTAGTTAATACTAGGAAGCCTACCTGACGGCTTCTAACCATGCCTTCAGCCATTGCACGGCCTATATCCTCTGCGGTAAACTGTAGCGATACTGATCCTACGGAGACGTCTCCCTCCTGTTTAATAATGTACTCCCCGACCGACATACGCTCTAGTATAGAGTCTTATTTCTTAAAAGCTTTATCTACAGAATTACGTATGTGACCACTACGGTTGAAGTATACATACCACCTATATGTATCTTCAATTGAGATTTGATCCTCATAAAATATATTAAAATTAGATTGAGAGAGAGTTAGCTTGGCGGTGGAGGTGGAGGCGGTGGCGGAGGCGGTGCTTCTTCTTTTTTGCCTCCACTTTTTAGTTCCTTAAGCTTTGCCTCCTTCTCCTTTAGCTCTTCCTCAATCTTCATCATTTCAGCGAATACCTCCCTTAGGTATGGATCTGTAGCGCCCTCACTCTTAAACTTCTCGTATATCTTGTAGCCAGCCTTCTTTGCCTCATCATCAAGCTTCCTACGGAGGTTTGTTACCTCAAGCTCCAGCTTAGCTATTTCGGACGTCCATTGGAGTCCGCCCTTAATTCTCTCCAAAATATCGGACATTTCTTCACCGTCTATATAATAGTTTAGGCGAATTTATATGTTACTTTTCATAACCTTATCTAGAAGTTCTTTCATGTGTTCATTAACTATTCTCTTAAGCTTTATTTTTATTGGAATTTTTATTTTCAGTCTTTCCTCAAGGGCTTCAATAGTCTCTAGAACCGATAGGCAGAAGTGTCGTTGAGTTAGTTCCTCCTGTATAGTTAGCTCCTCAAGTATAGTATTCCAGTTCAAGCGTGTTTTTAGAGTCTTAACTATTAACTCTATATCAAGTATATCCCTGAATCTATCAGTAACAGACTTTAATAGGACTATATCCTCGTTTGACGCTAGATATAGGGTTAGCCTACCATATCTTCTAACGTCGGCCCGCCTTAACATGCTCTCGGTTAAAACGAGCTTACCTGCTATCCTATGGATATATAGGTCGATGCGGGG
>QMRD01000179.1 GCA_003649225.1 Thermoprotei archaeon
GAAGCATGCCCTGCAAAAGTCATACACATTGAAGAAATAGGAGAATAGTTATTTTTAATCTGAAACTGTTTTTAATTTTCATTAATATTAAGAATACTCCAGCCATATTTCGTTAATGATAATAGGGCTAATAATAACTTAAGGTGATGCCTCTTCTAGTGAAAAGGATACGCGTAATATACTTGGTTTTAGTGTTGCCTGAAGAGCATAGGCTATTAACTGATATTAAGTTAAATACGGATTTATTATCGCTATTCCTTCTTTTGATGCCTGAGAAAGAAGTTGATTATCAAAGCTGACTAATGGAGTATTTTTCCTTTTGGCTATAGATAAAATTATTTTATCATTGTACCTGGCCAGCGATAACGCTTCCTCAGCGATTTTCCCTATGCTCCAAGAAATATCCTGCCTTGATAATGGGATAATATTCATCTTTCTATGTGAAAGCAGCGCCTTAACATAGAGTAGTGTAGATTGTCTGCCTATAAGCTCATTCAATGTCCAAACCACCTCATGTATTACTATGCTTGGCGTTAGCCACTGAGATAATTTATCTAACACATTTTTCGATTGAATATGATAGATTGCGTCTTTTATAGCCCTATATACTTAAACGTTCGAATCAATGACAGCTATCAATTTAACCACCAACTATGCTTCTCTTCAGCCCTTTAAGTAGTGCTTCCTCAATATCCTTCTCCTCTATCCTTTTTCCTACCTTAAAAGTTGGAAGATCATCCTTAACCTTTTCCAATATTATTTTATTATCGACAACGTTTATTAGAAGAACGTCACCTACTTCGATTCCGATAGCTTTTCTAATTTCAGAGGGAATCGTGATTTGATAGTTTCTAACAACCTTGACCCGCTTCATTAATCATGTAATAAAAATACTAGTATATATTTTTTCTACTAGATTATTAATCATACATTGCATCTTCATTAGATTAAAACTCGTGGATACCTTAGGTTTTTCGGGCAATATCTCGATGAAGTTATCTCCTATACGAACTGATCCACCATAGATATTCTTTACTCTGCATTTAGTATAATGTAGTATTATGATCATGGGCTTTCTAGTAGCATTTATAAGTTAAGATTTGCCTGAAGGTAAGTGTTAATACATTTTATTGAGAAGCTTATTGTGCCCATAAAGCCGTTAGGAAATTCTATGGAACAACAATATACTATGTCCATTGTACGAGATAACTCTTTATCTTGATAATGTTGTCGTTCTAAGTTTAACGATATTTTGCTAAACATATATTGTCTGCATTAGGACTTCTTGGAGGAACTTCACGGCTGATTAAGAAGGTTTAAGTGAAAAAGCTTATATTTATGTGCATTTACACAAAATTTTTGTATAATACTAAGTGGATGGATGAAGGTGCTCTAGTATGGATCCTATGTTGATTGCATGCTTTATCATAGGTGTATTGGCTGGCTGTATGAGCGGTATATTTGGTATTGGAGGAGGCTCCGTAAGGACTCCCCTGCTGATACTTGTAGGGATTCCACCGTTAAGCGCCTTTGCCATTAATTTAATCGTGATACCGTTCTCTTCGATCGTTGGAGCGATAAGCCATAGGAGAAACGTGGATGCTAAGACCGGCTTATATGTGGTTATAGGGGGATGCCTGGGTTCGATGACTGGAGCTCTACTCGTAGGACTTGTCTCGAAAGTCGTCTTAGCGATACTCTTTCTGGCCAGCTCGCTGATAACGATATTTGGAATGTACCTCTACAAGATAGCTCCGAGGACGTATGAAAGGATAAATCCGACTCCACAGCTAATAGTAGCTGGTGCCTTCATACTGAACCTTATCACTGGAATGAGGGGAGGAAGTGGCGGATCACTCTTTCCGCCGTTTTTAAGGATGATGAAGCTAGATATACGTAGAGCCATCGCTACGTCCCTCTTTTCAACGATATTCACGGCTACAATGGCTATACTTATCTACTGGTATCGTGGAAACGTTATCTGGCTGCCAGCTATCTCGACGACGATCGGATCAATGTTAGGCGCGAGAATTGGGAGTAGAATATCGCTTAAAGCTAAACCAAAGTGGCTTGAAATATGCTTAACGATACTAGTTCTATCATTATCCCTAATCGCAGTCTATAAGATGACCATGTACAAACATTAGATACGGCCTATTAAACCCGTTTTCTCCATATTTTTATATATAAGTATTGATAGTATTAGCGAGACTCCAGCCTGGCCGAACACGTCCCTTATTAAGGATATAAATGCAGGAGCATATCCTTTAATGTAGATATTGACGATATAGTATGTTAAAGCCATAACTATTCCAGCTACAGCCAATGTTAGAACTTGAGTTCCTGTGCGCTTATTCTTAGCTAAGCCCGCTATAAACCCTTCTAGCCCATGGGCTACTATAGATACGTACCATCTGGGATAGCCTACTATAATGTCTGCTACCATTGCTCCAATAGATCCTGTGAAGAAGCCTACCTTGGATCCGAACATTAGTCCAGCTAGAAATATTATCGTGTCACCTATATGGGTATAACCTCCCGTAGGTGATGGAAATACTGATCCAACTACGGATGTTAGTACTGCTGTAAGCGAGGATAGCACAGCTATGAGAGATATCTCCTTAGTGTTCAAGGAGAAAAATCTGATACCTTCACCTCTACTTCGTAGATAGGCTACTATAAAAATGGCCATTGAAGGTAGAAGAAGTAAGGAATAAAGGCTCCTAAACGTCACAAAGTAGTATACGAATGATATAGCGGTTGTACAGAATAGCGCTAATGAAGCTGTTGGAATATATCCTCTGTGCTCACGTAGTTCGAGGAAAATCACGGTAAGATTTAACGCTATTGATGAAAGCAACAATATAACTAGCAGGCTAATCGAGTTTTTCTCTTTACTAGTTAAGCTTATCTTCTCGATGAAGCCGCCGCTGACATCATAAAGTGAAATTATCATAACAGCCGATAACAGCAGGACTGTAAGGCAGAACACGTGGAGATTACTCATACTCTCACGGTTATCAATTAGGTAAGCGTAGTATTTATTTTAATATTTAAGTCTTAAATACATATGCAGTATAGATGTTTTAAATGCGGCTTTACGGATGATATTGAGAGACCTCTAGCGCGATGTCCTATATGCGGCGGCAACATGAGGATCCTTTACGACGCGGATGAGGTGGGATTTAAGCCGGATGATAAACTGCCCGGTATATGGAAATATACCTGCATGATAA
>QMRD01000180.1 GCA_003649225.1 Thermoprotei archaeon
GCTGTAGTATTCGTGGCACTAAACTTCGTTCCAAAAGCTCTCTGGGTACTACCATACTAGGAGGTGGGTTTAAGTGAAGAAGATTCTTCTTCTCCTAATACTCTTAACTATAAGCCTAAATACTATTCATTCGCAGCCCATAAAAAACATAACCATATCTGGCTATGTGTTTGATAAAACAACCGGAGAAGCTATTAAGGACGCCGTAGTTATAGCCTACGGAACATATTATAGAGATATATACGTAACGTTAACCGACAGCCACGGGTTCTATAATCTTTCAGTAACTCCGGGACAAACATATAGGATCTATGCCTACACGAGAGAACTAAATTATGTACCTATATTTACAGTAACAAAGGAGCTAATGGAAGATGTCAGAAATATGAATTTCTCCCTCCTACCCGGAGCTACAGTAGAACTGCAGGGGAATTTCTATAATTTCTACATTGATAGACCGGCAGATTTCATAGGAATGGAAATAGTTGAAAGCGATATACCACTTCAGGCCGAAGCTAAGGGAGGAAACATTACAAGGTTCGGCAACTATCCTGCTTCAGTTGGAGCTATAATGAAAATCCTAAACATAAGCTATAATCATGCTATTATACCAGCAGGGCAGAAAGTAAAGCTTAAAATAACTGGCGTATGGAGAATCGTATATAAAGAGAGATTCGAGATAATAAGCCAAAATATCTCTATTACGTTAAAGCTGGATGCAGGAGCTAAATATGTGGTTGATTTATCACGTGAAACATTAGGAATAGCCCTAGAAGAGGCTGCATTGTTTGTAAATAAGACAGCAGGCATGCTAAATACTGCTGAGACAAAAGGATTCTATCTAGTAATGGAGAGGAAGGACTTGGATAGAGCCATACAAGCACTGAACAACGCGAAAGTTGATTATAAGGAGGGAAGATACATCAGTACCCTAGTAGGATTATTGGAGATAAGAACAACGTGTGAAAACATAATTAATATAATTAATGAATCTTATAACGAAGCCTACTCCTCAGTACCCTTAATTATTACATTGATAGCTTTTGCTGCAACCGCGATATCACTTTATATTTCTGAGAAGAAAAGCATACAAACAACCATATATCTAATTCTATTAGCACTATTTCTAATATCAGTCTACCTAACCTATCCCGGCTTCAGACTCTATCCCATGCTCTGGCTTATAGTCCTCATAATCTCAACATCTCTTCTAATATTCGGCTTATCTCAGATAGCTCCCAGCATCATAAAAGAGAAGCCTACCCCCCGTGGAATAGCTTTCTGGAGCGCTTTAGTAGTAATGTTTTCCTCTGCGAAGAGGAATCTAAGAAGAAGGAGGCTTCAATCAACTCTAACGATAATATCAATGACCGTAATGGTGTGGGCATTCATAACTCTCACTTCATATGCCTCACTTAAGGGTGTGGTCACTTACAAGCAACCCTATCCGGCAAGCTACGATGGAGTACTCGTAAAAAACATAGGGCTTGTCAGGATAGATGAAGCAACATTTAGAATGCCTATGGCCATAGCCAATGAACACCTTGACATAATTCAATCGCATCTAGGCGTTAGAGCATACTACTTAAGATACTCATCTTTCCTTGTAAGCAGCTACATTGGCATATTAAAACATGGTCGCTTAAAACAGGAAATTTACGGGATACTAGCTCTCTCAACCTCTGAGGCTGAAATAATAGGTCTTACAAAGATAACTAATGGTAAAATTCCTGAGAAGAGCGGAGAGGTAGCTATTCCATCAATATTAGCTGAAGATCTAAACGTAAGCCTTGGGGACTACGTAGAATTATTAAACAGAACATTTAAGGTAGTTGGAATAATAAGTTCAGATGACTTATATAAGCTTAGAGACCTAGATGGAAGAACTATTCATCCATATAAGCTCTATACATATGAAACTGAAAAAGGACCTGCGCAAACAATAACTCCAGTTAGCAATGAGGAGCTTGTTATAATATCTCTGGATGATGCACAATCATTCAAGTTAATTCCTATATCAGTACTAGTGGATGTTGAAAAGGAATATATGGAACAGCTTATAGAAAAGTTAGCTTTAATGAGGCTAAAGATATGGTATAATATTTATGGCGTAGTTTATAAGGCTGAATACGGAACCATTATAGAAGTGAAGGGAGGATTCTATACGATCATACCAATGACTATAGTTATGCTAACAATATTCATTACGTTTGTATCATCAGTATATCAGAGAAAAATGGAGGTAATGACTCTCTCATCAATAGGCGTTAACCCAACCTACATAACCCTACTCTTCACAATTGAAGCAATAATATCCGGAATAATAGCTGGAGGAGTCGGATACTTAGCAGGCATCTCAAGCTATAAGCTCTTCAGCTTACTTGGAATAGGGCTTGAAGTAAGACAAAAAGTATCAGCAACTTGGGGAATAATTTCCCTGCTAACTGCAATAGTAATAGCAGTTCTAGGCTCAATATACCCCGCATATAAAAGCACTTTCATAGTTATACCCTCCATGCTGAGGAGATTTAAATTGGAAAGCAAGAGAACAGCAGGAACATATAATGTACCTATTCCACTTAAGATACCGGAAGGACTAATCAAAGATTTCATAAAATTTGCAAACAAAAGATTCAAGGAATATAGGGGTGCTGAAGTGATCAGTGACGTGCTTACAACCGAGGAGGAAGTATCTATTGAAGGGAAAATAAGGAGAATAATTTTCTCATATGAATATCCCGATGGAATGATAAGAGCTAAGACAATAAACGAAGTAACTCTAATGTTGCCAACACGTGAGAAATTCTGGAGTATAGTGCTTAAATGTACACCAGTAAGATGCTCATTCCCTGAGGAAGCAGTATATAGAACAACTAAAGTATTAAGAAAAATAATATTAGAATGGAGCAGTAGAATGAAACTAAAGGAAGAAGGTGAAACCTATTGAGTTATTTAGGTGATAAACTTGAAAGAATACTGCGTGAATACTCCCTTAAACCGTTTCTCTGTACCTCTGCCCCAGGAAGAGCTGATTTTCTTAATACACACCAGGACTATAAAGGACTGCCCGTTGTACCAGTAGCCATAAGTCTAAGAACCTACATGTTTGCTCTCAAAAGAACGAGGGGGTACTTTAGAATAGAGTCATTAAACCTCAAGGACGAGGGCCGAAAATATATTGATAAATTTTCCGTTAAATCTCCTAAAATAAAGGCAGGAA
>QMRD01000181.1 GCA_003649225.1 Thermoprotei archaeon
CAGTAAACAGCGTCAAAAACACATAACCTAAAGGGGAGCCTACGCATGTCTCCAACAACAAAATCAATATCCACTCTCCTATCCTTAGCCTTAGAAAGAGCCTTCCTAACCATGTTGAAACTGACATCCAAGCCAACAACAAAATACCCCAAGCCACCGAGAGTTAAGGCATGACCACCAGTACCACACCCAATATCCAAAACTCTTCGAACACCAAAGCCACGGAAAATCTCAACAAGCCTTTTAACTTCAGCTGAATAATCCTTAGACCCCCAAAGATAGTCGTAGATCTCAGCCTCAAAGGAAAACTTGTCAATAATCATAAGCTTTACCTCATATCTCATACTATAAGAGCAAACTATAATTTAAACGCTATTCATCTAAAAGTTATGTTGATATAGCAAGAAATCCATTAACATGGTCGAGTTCATGTAGAAGCTTATGACCTACCAAAAACCTAATTTGCTAATATATTAATATATTAACACATGAAAACACTAACCATACGAGACGACGTCTATGAAAAACTAGTTAAACTGAAGAAGGAAGGAGAAAGCTTTTCAGACCTACTAGAACGTCTCCTTTCACGAGAAAAAGTCAGCCTACGCGAGTTCTATGGTTCGTTAAAGGATAGTAAATTCCTGGAGGAACTGGAAAAGGAGATCCTAGAATTTAGGAAAAAAGCAAAAGTAAGGGAGATTCCATGATACTAATGGATACCTCCTACCTGATTCTTCTTGCCAGAGGTTCACCTAAAGCAGAAAGCCTAATTGATTTGATCGACAATGAAGGAGGTGTTTTAACGACCATATCGTACTTTGAAATATTTCGTAGCGGAAACAAAATGAGCAAGAAAGAGCAAAGATACTTTACTAGATTATTTTCTACATATCCAGTACTATCTCTCGATGTGAGAGCTGCCCATAAAGCCTCAGAGTTATGGTATAAGCTGGAGCGTCTCGGCAGAATGACTAATGTTCTAGATGTCCTTATTGGTGGAATAATGATCGCTAATGGCATAGATAAAATAGTAACATCCGATAAAGACTTCCTAGAAATCGGGAAGATATCTGAAATAGAAGTAATCTTAATATAAAAATTATTACCTAAATAAGTAGCATATTTTTATCATAACTATTAATGAAATTGTTTAAAGAATTTGGTTACAATTTTCATTGCTGCCTTTTTCCATTAAATGAGATGGATTACATGACCCAAAAACGTAAAATTTTCGTTTCGTTTACGGCTTATATTGTCCACCACTCTAGGGCTATGTTATTCCAGGATAACAGTCTTGCCATTGAAATTTAACAGTATCCTGCTAAGCCGTAAATCAAGCAGCAGGGGCCTATAAGGCTCCCCGCCGCCATGATAAAACTTGCTAAAGAATTCATAAAAATGTAGCCTAAGGGATTGGATAAAGGCCAGCAACCCTTCTAAGGCAATAATCCCAGCATTACCTATAACCACTATCGGTAAACCAGCAAACCCAAGAGCTAAAGCCATATTAACCGCTGACGATAGAAGGACGTGAACTGTATATAGTATAACTAATCTTGCGTACGAAATAGTATTTGATGCCAATTCAAGTGCACTAATAAAGAACTCTACAAGGTTAAAGAAGATCTTCGAGGGCTGACCAAAGATCATAAGTATAATACATGCAAACATGATATATTGTGCTATTGTCCCTATATCTCGGCTTATTACCCTACCAGCATATTCGGTAGATCCTATGAAGATCACCGCCGAGAGATAGGTTATAACTAAAGGCACGTAAAAGAGTAATGCTTCTCTAGTCTCTCCCTCGTGTATTAGATTTATGATCTTAAATGCATAGCCTATTGTAATATGCATCACTCCGATTAGCATGGATAGACCGAGGAGGAAGAGCATTTTTTCACTACTAACTTCGCCATGATCATGTTCCGAGAATATACTTATAACAGGTTTATAGAATGGTACATGGATGCCGAACACTTCCCCTGAGAGAATCCCAAAGAATACAGCGAAGATCCCCATTAAGACGAGTATTAAGCCCCATTCCCTTTTGCTTCTGGAGGGTGATAATTTTCTCAGTAACAATCCAACAATAGCTAAAACGAGGCCGTGTCCTATATCACCAAACATCATACCAAAGAACAGCGGGAAGGTTATAGTGAATATCGGCGATGGATCAGCTTCGCCATGTCTTGGCAGCCCTGCCATAGCCATAATGTTCTTTATTGGAGATTTTATATATACTGGCGCTATACTGATTTTACGTTTTTCTTGAATAATTGTAGCATCGGGAAATTTTTCAAGTATTTTATCCTCAAAATCCTTAAGCTTCTCAGAGGGTATATATCCCCTAATTCGAACCTTATCGTTCTTTCGTTCGAAATTCAAAGACGCAAAAAGTATTCTCCTAATGTTCTGAAGTGCTTCCCTTAGCCCTCTTATCGCCAAAATAAATTCATCTAAGTTTTCGTAACGTATCATATCTAGGACTCTTATATAATTTCCCAGCGGTGTGATATCCGTGTCATCGAATATTTCCTTTAATTTATCTTTATCATCTCTTCCTGCAACAAGCAGAGCTAACTTATATCCCAGGGGTAAATCGCTTAATACTACGTATACATTTTTCTCTCTGGCAATATTCATTAGCTGGTTAGCATTTTCGTGAAAGACTAGCCCAAAATTTACACTGAAAAACCTGAACTTAAAGTCTAGCTTTATCTTTTTAATAGTCTCTAAAATTTCATTTTTTCTTTCTATAGTATTCTCTAAGAGATCTAGTTTGTTCTGAAAAAACATGGCTATAGCATGAAAGTCATTCACTAATGTGCTTGTTTTCTTTACAATTTCATCTAAGCTTCCCTCTAAGGATATCCTCCGCTTACTGTCTTCAATAGGTAGCTCTATTAGAGGTTCTTTAATTTTAATATTAAGTAAGGAACATGCTTCACTTAGCATTTTCAACTGTCTTTCAATTTCAACAAGATACTTCTTCGATTCCTCAAACTCCTTATCCGCCTTTTTAACGTGAAAATATCCCATCTTAGCAATATTTACGGCAAGCTTAAACCATTCACTTTGATCTACTTCAACTATAATCTCAATCATTCTCTCAGCCATCTAATCACCTAAAACCACATATTCGACCTTATTAGGTATCCCCCTTTCAATAAGGGATGCCAAGAGAGATAGGTTTCTAATTTCATTTTCTACCAA
>QMRD01000182.1 GCA_003649225.1 Thermoprotei archaeon
ATATTTAATTTTATATTTGTAAAATCCTTGTTATGGTTGGTGTCTGTGTTGAAGAGTAAGATATTGTTTGTTAGCCATACACACCACGACAGGGAGTGGTATCTGCCGTTCGAGGGCTTCAGATACATACTCGTGAGGAACATCGATAAGCTCCTAGATATATTCGAGAAGGATCCGAGGTTCAGGTTTTTCCTGCTTGACGGCCAGACGGTGGTTATCGAGGACTACCTGGAGATTAGACCCTATATGGAGCATTTAATTAGAAAACACGTGTGCAGCGGCAGGCTTGCGATAGGGCCTCTCTACGTTCAGCCGGACGAGTTCCTAGTTTCAGGCGAATCCCTCGTTAGGAACCTATTGATAGGGCATAGGGTAGCGTGTAAATACGGGGGCGTAGCCAAGCTGGGATATCTACCGGATACCTTCGGACATACCGCTCAGCTTCCACAGATACTGAGGGGTTTCAATATAGATAACTTCATCTTCCACAGAGGCTTCGGCGAGAGCCTTAAGGAGTATGGATGTGAGTTTATATGGCGTGCCCCGGATGGATCTGAGGTTATCGCTATATATCTTCCGAAGTCCTACTGTAATGCGAATAGATTTCCAGATGACCTGGAGAAGGCTTTGAAATGGATTGAGGAAAGCGTTAAACATTTGCTTAAATACTCTAAGGCTGGAGTTATTCTAGCTATGAACGGCTGCGACCACAGGCCTCCACAGGAGAATATTCCAGATATTATAGAGAAGCTTGGGGAAGCGGTTGGCGATGAGTTTGAGATCATACATGGCGGGCTGTTCGATTACATTAGGCTGCTTAATTCAATCAGGGATAGGCTTAAGGTATTTACTGGAGAGATGATCTGGGGCAGGTATCATCCAATACTCACCGGAGTGTGGTCCTCCCGAACCTACCTGCTGATGGAGAACTTGAGGACGGAAGCTATCTTAACGTATTATGCTGAGCCACTAGCAACTATAGCGTGGATTATGGGCATGAAGTACCCACAGGATCAGCTGACTTATGCCTGGAAGACTCTGCTTAAAAATCATCCACACGACAGCATATGTGGATGCAGTACCGATGAGGTTCACAGGGAGTGTATGACTAGGTTTGCTAAGGTCCAGCACGTATGTAACATGATTATAAGGGATTCTATGGAACACCTCGTCGGAGGACTTGCGTTCTCGAGCGGGGATGAACTGGGCATAGTAGTATTTAATCCGACGCCGTATGAGAGAACGGATGTAGCTGAAGTAATGCTACCGTTTGATGCGGACGAGGTAACAATTGTTGATGAGGAGGGCAATGTGGTTCCGCATCAGCTCGTCGATGACGATGTCCCCTCATACTCGATAGTTCATCCAGTGAAGCTCGTAGGTAAAGGCAGGATAATATTTATGGCCGAGAAGGTTCCGTCCATGAGCTTCAGAATCTACAGAATTAGAAGCGGAGCAAGCAACGTGGAGTTCGAGTCGGACGTTAAAGCTACAGGCAAGGACTCCATTGGGAACAAGTACTTCAGGGTTAAGGCCAGCGAGAAGGGAGGCACCTTAACGGTAGAGGATCTGAGAAGCGGCAGAGTGTTTAGGGAGATATGCATCTTAGAGGATATGGCGGATGCCGGAGATGAATACGACTACTCGCCGCCAGATAAGGATAAGGTCTACTACTCAAGGGCTTACAAGGCATCAATTAAGGTTATCGAGAAAGGGCCCGTAAGAGCATGCCTGAGGATAGACCTAGACTTTAAGTTGCCGAAATCCTTAACGCCAGATAGGAGTACGAGGAGCGATGAACTCGTCAGTAATCCCGTGAGCATATACGTGTTCCTCTACAGAGGCATACCGAGGATAGATATAGCAATTAAAGTCGACAATAGGAGTAGGGATCATAGATTGAGAGTTCTCTTCCCAACCGACGTATCCTCCGACGTATCCTACGCTGATACCCACTTCTACGTGATTAAGCGTCCGCTGGAGCTACCTAAGGGCGATGACTGGAGGCAGCCTCCACTACCAACTAAGCCTCAGAGGATGTGGGTTGACGTAAACGATGGAGAAAAGGGCTTCATGCTAGCTAATAGGGGGCTTCCCGAGTATGAAGTGTTTAAGGACGAGAATGGAAGATGTATAATAGCCTTAACGTTATTTAGGGCTGTAGGTTGGCTCTCCAGACCCGACCTCAAGACTAGGAGAGGAAATGCAGGGCCTCAGATTGCGACACCAGATGCACAGTGTCTAGGCGAACACGTATTCTACTGCTCGATTATACCTCACGAGAAGAATTGGCTTAAGTCTAGGGCATATCTAGTAGCTAGGGAGTTCAACATACCCCTTATGACTGCTCCCGTTAAACTTAGTGGAGAAGTTAAAGTGAAGAATTGGAGCATGAGCTTGACGCCGAAAACGCTACAGTTGTCAGCCTTTAAGAAGGCCGAGGACGATGATACGTTGGTGGTGAGGTTCTACGACGTATCGGGTGGAAGCTACACGGCCAAGCTGAGTTTTCCGGTGAGAGCTAGGGCGGCCTGGGAGACCAACCTCAATGAGGAAAGACTGAAGGATCTTAAGCCGAAGGAGAAGGAGGTTGAAGTGGAAATTAATCCATATAAAATAAAAACAATATCGATTTTACTCGAGGGACTACTCGGTTAACCTGTAGAGTACTTTCTTTTTCTCTTTAATTATCTCTATTTTACCCTCCCTTCCAAGCCAGCCTAGTGCTCCATAGACCTCCGTAACCTTTAATCCAGTCTCCTTAGCTATCTCCCTAGCAGTTAATGCTCCCTTCTCCTTAAGAGCGTGCCACACCTTGCCAGCATTTACTCCAAATATTTCCTCAGGCTTCATACTAATCACTGGAATTGAAATACATGTGAGCTATTTAAACTTTAATCAAGTCTAAATCTAGGTCTCCTGAGTTTGATAAATGCAGCTAATATACTAATATATGTAGCTGATCGCTAGAGTTGAGTTTCACTACTATTAAATACCGCCTTACCAAAATATAGAGGGATGACATGAGCTTTAGGGAGACGCTGGATAAGGCCATAAGCTTGCTTTGTAGGAAGAAAGTCCCCTATGCTAGGGATCCTCTGCTTATAGAGTATTTCAGGAGAAGCTTCGATAATTCCCCGCCTATAAGGCCTTATCACCTAGATTATCCTAATGATGACATTTTAAGGCTCATAGTCGATAGAGAATGCGA
>QMRD01000183.1 GCA_003649225.1 Thermoprotei archaeon
GTGTCTTAGTATGAAGCTAGTAATTTTACTTGAAAACTTTCTATTTATATGGCGTGAGATTGGACCATCTGTACGTTTTCCAATAATTTTCCCCATTCCTTCACCACCTCCTCAACAACTTTTCTCCTAACACCATACAGAATGGAGCGGTAATCCTCAAGTGAATCCAACTCGGTCCAGGGGATACCGGTTATATCAGCTACTAGAACGCTGTACCTCATCTCGATAGCCGTGTTGAGAACATCGCTGAGCTTAACAACGTGCCTCTCCCTTACTATATTCTTGAGTATCTTGAGGATGCTTTTCTTCATTAGAAATACTCCTGCATCAACATATTTCCATCGCTTTAACCCTTTACCCACCTTAAGGACTCTGCTATCAGAGGCGTTTATAAGCGTAGCCTCAGAAATATCTATGTATAGTGGGTTCCTATCCCCAGCGACAATTACGTCCCACTTCATGTTCTCCCCGACCTCTATAAGTTTGCGTGGAATACTATGCGGATATAGGTGGTCAGCCATGGACACTAGAAAGCTATCTGTCTCAACGTATCTACAGGCCAGATATAGGCTATAGCCGTTCTCCCTCGATACATCCCTGTTAACTATAAACCTTACATTTAAATCCTCGAACCACTCTTCAATAGCCTCTTCGAGTAGATGCTTGTTTTCAGGGTTAGCGACTATAACTATCCTACTAATACCGGATGCTTTTAAGCTCACTAAAGGATACACTATAAGCGGTATAGAGTCGACTGGAGCAACTACCTTAAATCCATAGCCAGCTTCTCTAAACCTCTCACTTAATCCGGCTGCAAGCACTATAGCATCTAACATCATTTTAAATCACCTTATCGAATAATTATTGGGATAAATTAATCATAGAAGCAGGTTAGCGTGCAAATATATTCATATACTTCTACTATACAGGCAAATTTAAATTTTTCCCTAAAACTATATATTGAGAATCCATCAGATTTCTAACCACTAGTGCTGTTATTTCAGAGTGTATAAGTCCACCAGATAATTCTCCTAGAATAGAGTACAAGATAGAATAAAAACTTCCTGTGAAAATTAATCTTTAATCCTAATCATCATATACCTAAGTCATAATTCTTCTATAACCCAAATATATAACCGTTAATTAGAATAAGAATCTATTTACATTTAGATCAACAGCCCTAACCTAAAGAAAATAATTTAAGTAGTTATCCGCCAATTACGTATTCCATAAGGTACACGTAAATGGCTTCATATATGGTAATCTTAGTGTAGCATAACATCCAGCCTAACAGCTTTATTTTAACATTTTAGATATTTTCTCTTTAATCCTCTTGGGATATGGTAGCTCTTTAAGCAAATTCCTTATTTTAAGGATACTTATCTTATTAATTAAATCATCAACTATCTCGTCCTGGAAGGGATAATTATAGTATATAATATCCAGCAACGTTTTCTCTGGGGTCGAGACCGGCAGCAACCAATTTTCATATCGATACAGCATATAGTCGTTAAAGAGCCTCCTAGATATCCTCCTAACTATTATATTTACGCCTAGAAAGCTGTGCACTCCTACCCTAATCTTCCTAGGCGCCACATACGTCAGTATCTCAGGATTGGGAACCTGGCTCCATGCCCCATGCAGGTATGCTGCAAATCCCAGCCCATAGTATGCTGTCGTAGGTGGAAGCGTGAATATGAAGACAACTGGATCCCTATGGAAAGTGTACCATCCCTTCCTAACCCTAACTATCTCCCCCCTTCTAACCATTAGGGATAGCAGCATCTTAGCGTAGCTGTAGGGTATACCAAGCACCCTAAGCTCATGAATCGAAAAAACAGGTTTATCAGACCTATTAAAGTACTCCCTAATCCTATTGACGTACTTCATCTCAACATCCTCAAAATTTTACCCCTAACCGTATTAAAGGCTGGAGGCGCCCCTCTGAGTATTAACACCCTTAATTCGCTCCAGTCAGGCGGCGGCTCAGAAAGCTTCCCTACAAGCTTTCTTAGATCCTCCCTAACCCTACCTACATCTACGAAGTTCAGCAAATAGTATATATCAAACAGATCCCTAGCCTTCCTCCTCTCCAAGTAAGCCTGCACCTTCTCCTTTAAGAGGTGCTCTGGAGCTAGGGTTTTAATTAACATGAAGCCGCCATCCACCTGCTCATACTCAGCCTCTACAACCCTAAAATTCCAAGGCCTCTTAGAAAACTCCAGCCTAACCCTACGCCTATCCCCCACAACTATATAGACTGCATTAGCTGTTTCCCTATACTTCAACATTCTCATTCCAAGCGAATCCAACTCTCCTTCAAGCGCATCCCTAAAATCACCTACCCTAACATGGTAGGCATCAACATCCTCCGAGAATCTAGGCGATTTATAAACCCTCCAAATAACAGTTCCACCATGTAGTATAGGCGGCGGATCTAAGACCCTATAAATCAATGAAACTATTATATCCTGCATCTCAGCTATCTCTCTCTGCTCTCTCCTACGCAGGAAATGTCTCAGGCTCAATTTGTATACCTAGGTAATAGAAAAATATAACCTAGATATATATTTTACGTGAAACCACTGGCAACTCCTTAGGGTTATTTAGACCGACTAACGCTTGAAGCTAATATATCCTAGGAATTAAAAAGCCTCATGTTCCCCTACTATATCCTTTACTTGTAATGTTTCGCCTGCGTTTTTTATGTTATGATACCCTCTCCCAGCTGATAAATCCACATAAATTCTCCTGGAGGAGGATGCGTTTCATATCAAAAGCTCATGTTGCCAGTTTACCGTTAATATGCAGTTCATTGATAAATACCATACCACCTCCGAGGGTTTTAACTAGTATTACAAAGTATTTTCTATACACTCATTAATGGTATGATAACTATTCTTTACTACATTTTGAAAATGAGATATTATAAACTCTGCTAATAATATACTAATAGTGCTAGATCCGCTATAGTTAGGCCGATTACTACCTCAAGTACCTGCAGAATCTTATTTACTTGACTCACTTTCTCGCTAAGAAACTTTACAGTAAACCATATTACGTTAACCGCCAAAAATGTTGAAGGAACTAAAAGCCAAGTATCAATATGCTTTGTATACAACATATAGTTAAATAGTAGTAGAAATGGATACGAGAAGCTCAATACACCTCCACCATCTACAGGGAGCCTATAAACGCTTGCAGCAACA
>QMRD01000184.1 GCA_003649225.1 Thermoprotei archaeon
AGCATCGATAATAATACTGATACTAGCCCTTCCGGCAGTCCCTACGCTCATTGCCTACATGTTATATAAACTCATAGGATTAAGCGGCTTTAGAAGACTATTCAGTTATCTGCCTAAAGAATCCTTTATGCACAGCCTACATCCCGTAACAAAGTTAATCATGGTTATATCTATAACCGTATCAGCGGCACTGTTCACCGTCAATACAATAGTAGACGTATTCATATTAGCAAGTCTACTGTTGATAACGTTACCTTTCTGGTACCTCGCTAAACCAACAGAGGATAGGATAAGGCTAATAATAATACTCATATTAACTCAATGGCTCTTAGTCGCTTGGGGACAAAGCTTTCTAAATCCCGGTTTCACCCGAGGCGTGGGCATGCATAGAATCTATATCTTTCCAAGAATGTTGCATTGGATGGCCTATAGCGTCACAGAAGAAGGTTTCCTCTATGGCTTTATTCAGGGCATAAGGATAGCGGCATCAGCAAGTGCAGCGCTTCTCTTCATAACCACAACGCATCCCAGTGAGATAATTTACGGATTAAGGAAATTTAAGTTTCCGATAGAAATAACGTTCATGATATCGGTAACCCTAAGAAGTATTCCACTTCTCATAGAGAAGTCATTTACAGTCCTTAATGCTGAAAGAGCCAGAGGCCTAGAATTATTCCCAAGAGGCGCTAGAAGCTTAATAGGGAACATTAAGGCCGTAATTAAGATATTTAAGGCATTAGTGCTAGCATTCTTCCCAATTCTGGTAGAAAGCATAAGATCGGCTAGACAACTTGCAATAGCGGCAACCGTCAAGGGATTTAGAGCGTATAAAGATAGGACATACTACAAGGAAATACCCTTTAGAAAAATGGATATTATTGTCGCAGTGTTCTTCGTAGCAATGCTATTATTCTTCATGTACTACCAAGGACTGTTTAGTTTCTTTTAATTTCCTACGTTTTTTGATTTCTCTTATAATGAGCATTAAGATTATAAGCGGTATCCATGTCATTAAAAGTGATATCTCTCCATAAAACAGATTTTCCATGAAAAGCCAATTAATAGCTGATTTTAACTCGCTTACACGCATCTCTTCAATAGATTCTCTATTCATGCCCATTCTCTCGATGGCTTCATCACTCAATATATCATATACAGGTATACCCTGGCATTGCTCCGGCTTAGGTAAGCCGAGAAGCATACATACTGTCGCAGTAATATCAATTATCCTACAGCCCGCAAAGGTATAATTTTTCCTTATAACACCACCCCATATCCAGAGAGGAGTCTCTATGACTAATGGAGGATATACGTTATGATGTTTATTATAGTACATACCGTGATCTGCTGTAACTATTACTACAGTCCTTTCGCTCCATCCCTTTCTTTTTATAAAGTCTACTATTTCCTTAACTAGATGATCGCATCTCTTAATTGCAGCAGCGTACTCCGGGCTTTCAGTTGTAAAGGCATGACCTACTTCATCAGGCGCTGCAAAGTGTAGATATATTATTGATGGTCTAATCTTGTCGACGTTTTCTATAAATCTTTGATAGACATCCTCTGGCTCAAAAAATCCTGAAATTACTTTAATCCTAATATCTCTCATAAACATTTTAAGGAATGGTCCACCCACAAGCATACTTTTAAGCCCTTCTCTGGCAGCTACGAGGAAAATGTCATCGACGGATAGCTTCCTTTGAACATTCTCCTTTACACCGTGTACCTGAGGATACGTGCCCGTAAACAGGCTGGTGTGCGCTGGATAAGTAATGGTCGGATAAACTGTTACCGCCCGCTCGGCTCTACAGCTTTCTGGTAGCATACTTTTTATAAATTCAACATTCTTCCAGAAGGCATCGTTTCCCGTTCCATCAAAAACTACTATTATAACTCTATCTACGAGGGGCTTCATTGAGAAAGCTAGTTTCTCGTTTGCATGTATTGAAACGTTAGATCCGGCATATGCCAAAGCTAAAGCTTGCGATGATAATACCAGAAATAATATGGTAATCTGTAACTTCTTGAGTTTTCTCCTTATGGACATCAGGTAGATCAACAGTAAACCTACGGTAGCACATAATAGTACCAAGTAAAAGTTTTCTACATACCATATGAATGTGCTTCGCAATATATCTAGGTCGATCAGTTTTCTCTCCAGCTCATTTACTTCAGCACCCTGACAATATACAAGCAGTATTAGGGGATACAGAGCTAATGTCGTTAGTATAACCGCTAAAGCAATGAAATTAAATGATCTTAACTTCATAGCCCACACACCCATCCTAAAGTCCATTTTATCCTTAAATGTTTTAAGAATAAAGGATATTAGCTATTTAGGGTTTTCTTAGTATGACTTTAAAGGGGGTGTTTTAAGCTATGAGAAAGGCTAAAGCCTTAAGCATAGCGGTAATAATATTGCTTACTCTCGCCCAAACTAATATATGGATTATCACATTATCCCTACCCGAAGAGTCTAAACCGATAATAGTATTTGACGAAGCCCACGGTCAATGGCATGATTCAAATAAGCTATCCATGTTTCTCGAAGATTTAAGAGCAAGCTATGAAATCGTTATCAATAGGGAGGAGATAACCTGGAACACCCTCAAGGATGCCTGGCTTTTAATCATTACGAATCCAGGAGATTCATTCTCAGATAGCGAGGTAAAGGCAATTAAAAAGTTCCTACGCATGGGTAGAGCATTGCTTATAATGGGAACATATCATAAATATGTCAACGTTGAAGAGTTAAATAAGCTAATTAACGGAAGTGGAATAAAGTTTACCAAAACCGATGTTCTCGATGATACAAACTATGATTATAAGCCATATTATCCACTACTAGGCATATGGCCGGATAATCCGGTAGCTAACCAAATTAAGACAGGTATTGAAAAGGTGAAATATTCAGGCTGTATGCTTGAAATATCAGGAGAGGCAATACCAGTGGTCCAAACGTATGAAACAGCAAGAGCTGAAGATATAAATGGGAATGTCGTTGCAGAAGGGTCGTTAGTAGTTGCGGCAGTAGCCAGTTATCTAGGAGGATGGGTATTTGCTATCGGAGGAGCTGACGGCTTCAGAAGCGATAAGCCATACTACTATGTCATGTTCGACAATAAGGCTTTTGCATTAAATATCATAGACTGGCTTTACAGGGCTACTCACCGCGTGGCACTGATAGACCTTG
>QMRD01000185.1 GCA_003649225.1 Thermoprotei archaeon
GCGTACCTGTCAAGTCGTTAAACTGCTTGCCGCAGTTTCTACATATATAGCGTTGTAGGTATGGTCTGCGCGGTGCTTTGCCGTTCTTACAGACTTTCGGCGAGCCGCAGTATGGGCATTTCACGCCATCCGGCCATCTGTGTCTGCGTATGAGTTCTACTATTTCGTAGTCGCTGAGTTTAAGCGTTAGCACGCCTCTACCACGCATGTGCTATAAAGCAGATATGTGATTTATTAGGCTAGCATCATGCACGTCAGCTACAAGAGCGAAGTAATATTTAACGCATAGCCAAAGATCCTTAGAGAATCCAAAGACATCCATTATTAACACGCAATAGCCCTAAATACGGCTTGTTCATTTTACTTCATACATAATTAATGTATACAGGGAATCGCCTTTTTCTCTTCTAATTAAATAACATTGTAACCCTAAAGTAATACATAGATTATAGTTATAAATAGAATCATCGATAAAAATTATTCTATTATATTGATCTCCGAATACTGATTTTATATAGCTTAACTGTGAGGCTTTCGAACAAAACCTATTCCTCCCCAGAATCTTTCGAAAATAACTTCTAAGATTGTATTTTTCAAGAAACTCTATAACCAGGGTTTCGGTCTGCATAGTCGCTATTATAGAGTTTCCTTGAAATAACTTTACTGTAGGTTCTACGTCAGGGTATGGTTTAGCGTTTTGAAGAGCCTCTCTCTCATATTTTTCAAGAAGATCACTGACTAACTTATATGTAATCGTACCGAAGTTTTCTTCGAAGAACCTCGTAAAACTTTCAATTTTAATATTTAATATAGAAGAGATTTCTCTTCTTACCCTATACCAGTCCAGTTCGATTTTAGTCACAACACCGTCGAAATCAAGTACAAGTAAGTCCTTCATAGAATCCTCCATTTCATGCCTTTCTCATTTACGAGTAATACTCCACAGTCCAGCTGCCTTACAAGGTAATACCCTTCTGGATACAAGTCATATTCTGGCGGATAATCTTTAATCTCTTCCCCATAGCCTAGTTTAAGATATAGATATGCAAGGTTGTATTTATTGTCACTAGTAATTTTCGTAAATGCATAGCCCCATAAAGGAGCCGTGGTATGCCACTTACCGTCAACTTCTGTAACATAAGGCTTACCTGAATTATCTTCCTTTATATCAACTGAGTAAAAACCGTGGGGCTCTTCATTTAGGGCTCTTACAGCATTTGTACCCAGACGGTTAATTTTACTTTCATTTATTATCTTAGCAACTGTAGGAGTTCCAGTAATTCCGCTAAGTGAAATATGTTTAAAAGGATACTCAAGTCGCTGCCTAGCGTATGAAGTAATTAACTTTCCTTTAAACCACAAAGAGTCGAAAGCTATATCTCTGCCTGGCAGATATTCTTGAATTATAAAATCTCTTATCTTAGCTCTGCCTTGTAAATAGTTCAATAACACCCAGTATCTAGCCTCTTTGGGGGTTTTAACTAAAAGGCTTAATCGCCCACCAGCGCCTGTGACAGCTCTTATCCATAGCGGTGATCCTAGCTCGTTAAAGGCTCTATCTATATCTTCAAGCGCTTCTAAATGAATAGTCTTAGGTACTGTGACTCCTTTCTTATCCAAAATAGTGTGAATAGTCAGTTTATCTGGTGCAATATCCTTAGGTGGAGGTATATATGTTTTGACGCCCCTTCTCTGAAAAATCTTAACCTTATGAGAAACTACTCGTGCTTCAACACTGGGATGTGGGTGGAGAAACTCGATCTTATGTTTTTTGACTATATCTAGTAATACTTTAATGAAATTGGGATCGTTATGTCTAGGGGTTTTATACCTAATATCAACTTCAGGAAACTGAAGGTGATAAGAGTTGAAATCCGTTCCAACTATGAAAAGTTCATCGTTTTCTAGCTTCTCGCCCTCTCTTAACGCTCTAATAAAGTTTACCCCGCCTATACCGCCAGATCCTGTTACTAGTATTCTACGCTTCACGGCACAGACCCTCTTCTAAGGCAATATTAAACGCCTCTATACCTTTTACGATACTAATGTCGTCACAAGAAGCCAGATACTCAAGTACTTTAAAGTACATTCGACCACCGCGCATTTTAACCGATCCTACATGCCAGAGGATAGTTATTATTTTTATATTGACCGCTAACGCAGTATTTATCATCTTTTTGATAATATTCAGCACTTTACCTTCGTCGACTTTCATATATGTAAAAATATATGCATCCATTAATGTAATCGGAAAAACTACTAATCCTCTTTTTAGCAGACAACCCATGTTTCTAGTACTAATATCGCTCTTAATAAAGACTAAGGAGGAGTCATATAAGAATCCAGCTTTATATATATTAAGAAGACCTTCCTCATTAACCTTTAGATAATGAACCCTTGATCCTAGGCATTTTACTCTTGCAATAGATTCTATAGCATGTTTTTGCCTTAAGATATCCTCTATGTTATCTGCATTATTTAAGTGAACTCCAATTTCCCATCCACCATTAACCAAGGATTTTATATCGTCTTCATAGACAATAACAGTACTGCCATCGTCGTATGTTGGCCTGAAAAAGAAAGTAGATCTGACACCTACACGCTCCTCGGCTTCCATAATCTCTGGGATATTGTAATACGGGTTATAGCCTTCAACTAGCACTTTTTTTATAATATCGCTGTCAAACCTATCTTTCCTTGCCATTATATGACTTATACTAGGACCATGACGAGGCCAGTCCACGTCATGGCTCATAAATAGATAAAGCATCGCCATCATAAATAGGTCGATGCAATAGCCATAAAATTTATTTTTCCCTGTATTGAGTACTTCAGAAATTTTAAGGCTCCTATCTAACGTTTCCACCCCACCCTCCGCGAGGAAGCACCTTTCTATCCTAAATCGAACGGGCTCTACCGTAACGAAAGAATCATATAAGCGAAACTCCCGAGCCTTAGTCATGAGGAAGATTTTAGCGACTAACGATGACGGCCCCTTCAGTCCAGGACTGAAACTCCTCTATGAGAGCGTTAAGAAGTTAGGAGAAGTTAAAGCTATGGTCCCCGAAACGCCAAAGTCTGCTAGTGGGCTTGGAATAACGCTCCATAAACCCCTCAGAGCGCATAAGTTGACTCTAGATGGCGTCGAAATGTACCTGATAAATGGCACGCCTAGCGACATCGTACAC
>QMRD01000186.1 GCA_003649225.1 Thermoprotei archaeon
ATGAAGTGTGGAATGGGCTTCTGTGGTCATTGCTCCATAGGTGGAAAATATGTATGCCGAGATGGACCAGTTTTCAGCTTTCAGGAGGTTAAAGGCTTTTTAGAGGAAGCTATCTGAGGTGATTAAATGAATAAAATTAGGTTAGGTATATTCAGTCTATCTTCATGCGAAGGATGTTTGGTACAAATATTAAATCTAGAGGATTATCTAGTAGAATTATTTAACATGGTTGATTTAGTTAGCTTTAAGCTTATAGGCGTAGATAAGGAATTTGACACGCTAGATGTAGCGGTTATTGAAGGAGCTGTAATGAACGACGAGGAGGAGAAGGAACTTAAGGATTTAAGGGAGAGGTCAAAAATTATTGTAGCATTAGGGGATTGCGCATGTTATGGCGGCAAGTTCATTATCAAGGATTTCCATGTGAATGGAATTAAAATGAATTTACCGAGAAAAACTACGGCATTTAAAGCTGACCCATTAGATAAATACGTTAAAGTTGATTATTACGTGTACGGCTGTCCTATAGTAAAATATGGTTTCCTGCAGCTAATGAAAGACCTGCTAATGGATAAGCCCTATAGACCAAAGACGTATAACGTATGTGCCGAATGCATCTTAAAGGAAAACAATTGTTTAATAGAGGCAGGGCTTCCTTGTCTCGGTCCTATTACGAGAGCTGGATGTAATGCATTATGTCCGTCAGTAGGTAGGGAGTGTATAGGCTGTCGAGGCTTATCCGATGATGCAAACATAGAGTCACTTATCCAGATATTTAGGGAGAGAAATATTGAGGTACCAAGTTATCTGCCAAAATTACTTAAAGGTGAAGAAAAATGGAGAAGAAAGTAGTTAAACTGGAGCACATCACTAGGATCGAGGGAAGATTAAATATAACCATAGTGTTAAAGGGAAGCGAGATAGTAAGCACAAAGGCTGAGGCATTAGAGGGTACACGGCTACTAGAGAAGATCCTCATAGGCAGGAAGTACTATGAGATACCCGATATAGTTTCAAGAATGTGTGGAGTATGTCAAGCTATACATAGAGTCACAGCGGTACAAGCGCTAGAGAAAGCTTTCAACATAGAGATTCCCGACGAATTAAAAATGATTAGAGAACTAGTAGTATTAAGCGGACAGATACAGAGCCACATCCTGCATTTGTATGCTTTCGTATTACCGGACTTCCTAGGTTATAGCAGTATGCTAGAAATGTTCAAAAAATATGGATCAATAGTAAAGAGTGCCCTTAAACTCAAAAAACTCGCTAACAGAATAACCGAGATAACAGGAGGCAGGGCGGTTCATCCAATAACGCCAATAGTAGGAGGTTTATCGAAAATACCGTCAAGAAGAGAACTAGAGAGCATACTCTATACAGCTAAAAACATTAAGAACCTATGCATGGATCTAATCGACATTATCTTATCGTTAGACATGCCGGACTTTAAGCGTAAGACGAACTATCTATCACTATACAGTACAAGCAAGTATCCAATACTTGAGGGCGACCCAAAGATATACGGGAAAAACGTATTCAGACAGGAGGAATATGATAAATACATAGAGCCTATACCTGAAGAATATTCCTATGCCAGACACTATATATTAAAGGGAATAGGAGAATATATGGTCGGTGCATTAGCAAGATTTAACAATAACTATCAATCGCTCTCTGAGGATGCAAGGGAGATAGCAGACAAATATGACCTGAAATTCCCAAGCTATTCTCCATTCGATAACAATAAAGCACAAGCCATAGAAATGATACATCTCTCAGATGCTATGATAGAAATAGCCGAAGAACTTATAGAATCACCGCCTAAAATAAAAAGAGTAAAATTTGATGTAAAGGAGGGTAACGGAATATCAATAACGGAAGCGCCAAGAGGACTACTTATACACCACTATAAAGTTAGTAAAAATGGTAAAATAGTTGAAGCGAATATAATTACGCCAACAGCACAGAACTACAAGAATATAGAGGCTGATATAAAATCATACTTACCGAAGCTACTAGCCGAAAATAGCCAAAACATAAAACTAGAGATAGAGAAACTAGTAAGAGCATATGATCCCTGCGTATCTTGCTCAGCAAGGTTCTTAAAATTATAATAACTTAAAAATAGAAAAGAACAATATTTAACTATCATTACTCGGAGATCCCGATTTCTTCCTCTGTTGGTGCCTCAAGCCACTTTGCCATTCCAGATGCTATTATCAAAACTATTTCTCCCTTCATAGTAAGTCTATAAACACCTCTTTTTTCTGAGGTAACATAGCCGGATCGAATAAGTTCTTTTAGATGATGGTAAAGTTCTCCACCCCTTAATCCAGTTATTTCAGTTATCTCGGATATACTTCTAGCCTTACTAAGCAGAGCCTTCAGTAAGGCAACTCTGGAGGAATTTGCAAGCGGAGCTACAAGCTTTTCAACACGCTTAGGACTTACCTCAGTTACATCATTAAGGTAAAATATCTGATTCCAATCACAATGCCATCCTCCAACCTTAGCATATCCTGCATGAACAAAAACTCCCCCCTCTTTTTCTCCCAGATGCTTTCTCAATGCACTGGATACGCCCAATGGATCATGAACACTAACTCCTGAAACCTCTGCTACCTTAATCTTCTTCTTTAACTCCTCAAGCTCGGCCGCAAGCCTCTTTATTTCCCTCTTTATTTCCTCAATCTCAGACATATTCCCCCTCATTATAATTATACAAAACTACAAATATATATAATTTTCTATATCTGTACTTATGTATTAATGTATATTTGTTAGACCAAATAGCTTAAATTTTTTAAGAACCTAATTTGTCTCATGCATGTCATCCCTAGACCTAAGATGATGCATCTAGGGGATACTACTACCGGAATAAGGAGTATTAAATTGAAGATTGAGGATGAACTAAAGGAAAAGGGTTGTCAGATAACTAAGTGGCTGGAGCTCGTAGGATTTAAAATAAATGATGATTCAAGACATACACTACAAGTAGGCGGAATAAAATTAGCTAAGAGCCTAGGATTAGAGGCTGTAATTAAAGACCTAAATAATGAGGGATACTACCTACGTGTTTCCATCAAAGACGATGTCGCCAAAATACTTATTTTAAGTAAAGGTTTAAGTGGAGTATTTTATGCCCTACAGACGTTAAGTCAAGTTATAACTAAAAACGGAGATC
>QMRD01000187.1 GCA_003649225.1 Thermoprotei archaeon
ATATAAAGGAGGAACTGAAGGCAGCGGGAGTGGAGTTTAAGACAATAAGCTACAGCGAGGAGGATCTAGATGAAAGCGTCAGGGAGAGCCTTAAAAGAAGGAAGATAAGCTTCACCATAAGCAGTGAGGACGCCGTTAATATTGCAGTGAAGAAGGCTAGAGAGAAAAGCGTATTAATTATCCTGAATAAGGTGGCCGAGGCAGTAGCCATATATAGCGAGCTTAAAAGGAGGATCGATAGCGTAGTTTTAATACATGGCAAGCTTCCTGAACGGTACAAGAAGACGGCAATTAATAGGCTTTTGAAGGAGAAGCCTAGAATAGTAGTTTCAACCCAGGTTGTGGAAGCTGGGGTTGATATAAGCTATGACGTTCTTATCTCTGCTCCTTGTCCAGCTGATAGGCTCGTCCAAAGGTCGGGTAGAGTTGCAAGAAGGGATTCAGATATCTACGGCGAGGTAGTAGTCTCTTTAAAGCTTTCCAGGGGACCTTATGATGAGGAGGTTACTAGAAGGACTATTGAGGTCTTTAGCGAGAAGTTTAGTGATAAGACAATCTCAAAGCTTGATTTCGAGCTGACCTCACGCAAGCTAATTAAACAGGTCTATAGTGGAATTGTTATCGATGGCCGCGATATGTATAGGGTTATCACCATGCTTGATGAAAACGTACTTCTCGATACACGTGATGCTAGGCGGGCAATAGACGTCTTCTGCGGCTTTACGGATAGCTTTGGACTGGTAGCGGCATACCCCGAGTTTAGGATAGAGAAAGACCTAGCAGTAGGTCTATCGGAGAGGGAGGCCAAATATTTCCTACGTAAAAATAGGACAGTAGTTACTGTAGATGGAACCTTGAAGAAGTTGAACGACGTAAAGCTTCGCTATCTAATTAGTGGAGGCTGTCTTGCTGTCAAAATGATCATAGATAACATAGAGGGTATAGTTGTAGATTCCTCTATCTACCGTGAATGGTGTGGTGATTATATTGACGAGATATCCTAGAATCCCGTACGCGTACACCGAACATCCTTTAGTGGAGCATCTCAGAAACTGCATGGATATAGCCCTAAAGGTATCGGAAAATTGGAGTCTACCTGAAGTTATTTGCCATAGACTTAAAATAGCGTTTAAACGCAGCGGAGTCAATATAGATGTATCGGAAGATATCATTAGATATATTATTAAATATTCATCGCTTCTACACGACATAGGTAAGGCGGCTGTGGAATACCAGAAGCAATTTAACGACGACGGTTCACTTAGGTGGAGGAGCGAGCCTTCCTTCCGCTACCATGAGGTACCATCTGCAGTATTAACTTTTAGATATTTAAGCAGGATGGATATTGAATACGAGCTTACAATGCTGGCTTCACTAGCGGTTCTAATGCATATGTCAACTATACGAAATCCTCTCAGCAGAGATATGGATATATCTTTAAGAAATGATAGGTGGCTCAGGTACGGCTGGACAATAAGTGTGTATGGAGATGCATTATCCGAGCTACTAAGAGCCGATATTAAGCTCGATGTCGCTTTAGGCGAGGCGCTGGATTTCATAGAGAGAGCGAGAAGCTATGTTTCAGTGAAGAATAGGAGGCACGCTAAACTCTATACTCTGATACTTCTACCAATTATTGTTGGCGATAACGTAGACTCGTACAATCACAGGAGGAAAAGGGGAGAGAAGGTTTCGTCCTCTAGATTAAAATTCATGAAGGAGATTTTTTATCTCTATAATTTATCTGGAGGTGATATGTTATGACTATTAGGCTTAATATTCCCCCTGAACCCCTACTTAGGGGTTACCTTTTTTCCTTCATAAATTCCCTTGAATATGTTAGGGTGAATTTAACTGATAATACAATAGTTATTGAGCATGAGAGGGAGGGGGAGGTAACCCCACTAATAGCAAGGCTTCTAAGAGATATAGCTAAGGATATGGAGAATAGGAATTATAGATTCCCTATGAACGGTAACGATAAACGCACAGTAGTTTCAGGCGATAACTCCATCTATAAGCTACTTGGTCTAAGTCCTGATGAAGGCTTCACTAAGCTACTTAAGGTAGTAGCTGGCGAGATAGAGAAGTGTAACGATGAGGAGTTTGAGGAAAAGTACTACAGGGATGAGCCAAAGTTTGCCCCTGTATCGATACTAAGAGTTGAACACTACGGAGCAGGTAGAAAACCTTTCTTCATATCGAAGGATTTAGAAAGGACTAAACCTGAGAGGATAACCCTCTACAAGTTTACAATCCTATCCTGCGGCTACCTCCTCTCACGCTCGGGAAACATATATGATGATAGCCAGAAGGGAGTAACCACCGTACTTATGTTACCTGCCAGAATTGGGAGATATAGGAAGCCTTTCTACGATATTATACGTAAATATATGGATGATGTAGGCTTACCGGGAACACGACCGGAGGAGGCGCTGTATCTGTGGCTTGCACTAACCATGCCCGAAGAGGCAGGGGAAATAGACGTGGTAGGCTTAATAGAGCCAGCAGGCATGAATCCTGCTAGAGCGCATCTATCCCTTCACATAAACATAAATCTTCAGCGGAGCATGTGGAGAGAGATGGGGATAATGCCTGATGATGGAGAGGTTGAGGACTGGAAGTTCATACTTAGAGAGGCGTTAAACTCTAGATCCTCCGCCAGGGATTTAGCGATAAAATATTCAAAGCTCCTATTTAGAGCATCCGGGGGAAGCTTACTGGCAGCAAGGGAGCTTTTACTGGATAGCTCAAGGCTTCTATTAATACTACAGAAGACGAAGAGGTTAAGTAGGGAAGATCTAAGGAGGAGGGATGTAGCTAGAAGGGCAATGTTTATCGGAAGAAATTTAGTTGAGAGGCTTAAGAGGTAATACATGTTAATAACCAGGATTTTTTATAAAGTTGTGTTTGGTTCAGATATAATTGTCCCACCCTTCACCTCAAAGGTCTCTAAGACTCTACTTCTAGCTCGTTACCCTGAGATGGAGCGTGAGTTCAAGAGTAGGGAGCCGTACAAGAGGTTCACGGTGAGTGTAATATACCATGGAGTAAAGCCAGCCATAAACTTTAAGGGCAGAGGTATGCTTAGACTGAGGGCGGGAACACCATACACCTTCACGGTAAGCTACATCGGCGAATTCCCCCATAGTATAATTGGGGCATGGGAGGCGGATA
>QMRD01000188.1 GCA_003649225.1 Thermoprotei archaeon
ACTTAACGGTAGTTGTATATTTCATAAAGGTAGGCGTATGGATTGGATATGATATCATAGTATATTTTCCGGTATCGAAGAGCTACATATGTGGCATTTTAGAGGGTAATTATAAGGTTCTTCACCGTAACATCGAGCATCCTCCATTAGCTAAGCTGTTAATAGGTCTTTTCCTTATGCTACCTATCGACCCCATAGTCTCAGCGTGTATGTGTATGTCGATTTTTTCAGCGCTAACTAGCCTTGTGGTGTACATGTATGCTAGGGAGTACGGGGAGAAGATAGCTATTCTAGCTTGGCTACTATATACATTCGATCCCTTTTCTATTCACTGGACTATTGCATGGCTTGATACTCCAATGCTCTTCTTCTTATCTCTAGCAGCCTATAAATTACTTAAGGGTGAAAACAATCTAAATACACATATTTTAACAGGAATATTAATTGGAGTATCAGCTTTATGTAAATACTCGGCAATAATTACAGCCCTAATACTTATTCTACTTATGAATGTGGTTGATAAAATAAAGCTTAAATCGGCATTGTACATAATGGGGGCAGCCTCTCTCGTGTTACTTCTCAATCCCCAGCTATGGGTGGATGGCGGTGTCTACCTCATATTCTCTAGGAACCGTGAAGTAGGTAATATCATGTATCCTCCTATTATTACGTATCCCTTTATAATCGAAAAGTATAAGCTTAATCTAGCTCTATGGATCCCTTCATTCATTTGGGCTTTCTCTCAATGTAATATTCATATAGCGCCATTCCTCCTCCCCTTAATATGCCTAATAGAGCTCGTATACTTTAAGGCTAAAGGGGGCATGGTAGTTATTCCCGAGGAAACTTTAGTATGGCTATCCTCAAGCCTACTACCCCAAGCCTTATTGCCAAAGCTATATCCGTACTACAATGTCGTACTAGTGCCGCCTCTCTCGGCATATGTAGCTGAAATCTACCATTTAAATAAATCTAAAGCTTTAGATAAAGAGAACGGCATACGGAGGAGTTCATGGAGAGTTAAGCTATTAACGCTACCCCAATGGTTCCTAATAGCACTATCACCTTTAACGGTCTCCCTATCGCTAATATTCCCGACGGGATGGTGGTTCATATGGGACTTAATGAGAAATCCACAGGTCTTAGGAGAAATATCAACATATGCAACAATAATAGCATCCCTAGCACTGGCGTGGGTAATAGCCTTCGGCTACACAATATTCGTTAAAAGCTCAACATACGTCTCTACTCGAAGTCTTCAATCAATACTTAAAAGCTGCAATAGGTAAGCTAACCTAAGTCTCAAGACCCAATGTTTAAGTAGTATTATTGAACATAACATTTAAATGTGAAACTTGGGAATATGAGCTTGGTGTAATCTTGTCAATCATTTCATTTAAGAAAATTTCTACAGGAAACGGTATAAGCCCAGTTATCGCTACGGTCATCATTGTTGCTGTTGCGATCGCTTTAGCTATAGCCTTCGCCTTCTGGATTTCCGGTTTACTTAGCGCTACTGGCTATGGCACTAGGCCTATTAAGCTCGCTATATACAGCGATTTAGAGCTTTATGGCGAATACTTTGTTGTGCTTATTAAGAACTTGGGTAGCGATACTGTCTATATTGATAAGCTTTTTATCGACGGTAAGCCTGTAAGCTATATCTTCGATGCGCAGACGTATCCTACGCCTGGTGAGGCTAGGTGGTTCTACGAGTCTGGGGGCGGTATTGTAATTTATATTAATCCTGGCGAGACTGTGCAGGTTAAGGGCGTAATAAAGAATATAAGCTTGGAGCCTGGTGTTACTCATCAGCTATCAATTCACACGACTTTAGGCTTAGAGTTTCACCGCGAGCTTAATGCTAAGGTTGTCTCACCAGTAGCATTTCCAAGCGGAGGCGTAGTAGCGTATGATACGGGATTAAAAGATCCAAATGATCCAGACAAAAGGATAATCCTAATATTCCTTAAAATGGAAAATCAGTGGCAGGATAACCTGGAAATCTATAAGGTTGAATTCTATAATCCTGAAACTAGAGAGAAGCTGGGAGAACAGGAGATAGACCCTCCCATAACGATAGCTCCAGGAAGTTGCTGGGAACCCACTAGGCTCACTGATTTAATCAAGGTAAGCTTTAATCCCGGAGAATATATTGTAAACGTTACTTGGAGGTGCGGTGAGAGAGGAGGCGGATTAGCAAGCTTCATAGCTGTCAGTAGTGAGGTCGTAAAGGCATATGTAATATACATAACTGAAGATGATGAGGATCCAAGTGACGTTATTAATGAAAGATACCCTGCATGGTATAGGGATCCTCAACCTGTATTTAATGAGTTAAGCAAGTTTTTTGAAGTAATACATATTTCAAAGATGTCTCAATTGAAGGATTTCATTGAGGATCCTCTGGACGGTCCATTTATAGTTATAAATATTCATAGCGAATCATTCCCGATACCCAAGGAATATATAGATAATGCTCCAGGAGGAGATCTCAACTCCAAGGTTGCAGCTGCTGTTCAGGAATGGTACGGCAAGGTAAAGGATGCTGTAAGCGGACATATGTGGGTATGGGTTCATCCATGCGGATATCCCTTCTGGGGTACAGCAAATAAAAGATATGCTAGAAGTACGCCATGTAATCCGAGTGATACTGCTGTATCATGGACGGACAGCTGGGGATATGATTACATTAACTGGTGGTCAAACCTTAATCGATGTACGGGAGGAGCTCGTGGCGCAAGCGTCGGTAGAAATGGAGCTGTATGGGCTGGCCTTGAAGGCTTTTCCGGTAATGGAGCACACAACGACTTAATAGGCGGAACAGAATATATCGATGAAATAAACAAATTCTTTGGAGTCAATCTTCCCAAAGAGACGTATGGATGGGCCACAGTAGACGTAAGCTCCGAATGCGGATCACAGAATTATACTAGCAGAATCATAGTTTATTATAGGGACATAGATTCAGGTGCAATTTCCAGTGATTACTTCGATCCAATAATATATTCTATTGGAATAGGTAACGGCTATTACGTCATAGTAAGCCTAGCTAGACCTCAATGGTGGCCTGGAGGAGCTCCAGCAAACTATGACGAATTAGCAGCTCAGCTCACAGTTTATACGGCTATTCACACATACATATACAG
>QMRD01000189.1 GCA_003649225.1 Thermoprotei archaeon
GCTCCTAACGAAACTGAATGGGCTAAATACCGCAATTTGTATGCTTGTTCTTAGGAAGTTGTTGACTCTCCACGGGCTGATTATCTCCTCCAATTTCTCGTATGCTTCGAGGAAGCCTCTCCTAGGCAGGGATAGTATCCTGCTGTAAACGTCCACAAGCTTATCCTTCTGTACGGTACCAACCGTTATACCCATATTCTTTAGAAACTGTATAGCAAGCGGAACCCTAGACTTATCAACTAGAGCAATTAAACTCACATTAAACGGCATTTCACCCTTCCTAATCCTATCAACAAGTAAAATTGCACGGCTCGCCGCCCTGATGTCTTTAAACCGCGCCACAAACTCCTTATCCATAATGTCGGAACTCCTGCTTTCAAGCCTATATATCTGCATTAAACTAACCGGCTCAAGGTCAATAACAAGGATATCCCTAAACGATATATTCTTCATAGTGTTGGCTAAACTTCCTATTTCAGCCTTACTCGGATACTTCTCAGGATAAAGCCTGCAAGCTAACGCATGCTTACCGTGAACCTTCAGTAGGCTATACCTACACTTCAACAGCTGTATATAATGCTTCCATATACTAACTGTCAAAGCTACGGTCATAGGCAGAATATACGGGCTTAACAAACCGAGAAGATTTGATAAAAGCACTGCAAGTGGAACATTAAGATTAGGTTTCCTAACCCTGTGTCTCCCAATCTCTATACCCAGCTTACCCAGTACATCCAACGGATTACATAGCCTTAATATGTAACCCTTAGACAAAAGGCTATCACGTAAAGCCCTAACATTGTTGGCGAAAAACCTTAGTGCATCACTTAAATCAACATCATATATCCCCGTTAAACGCAAATAGTATTCTCCATCAACAACTACTATCGCAGGTCTTAAGGAGCCGTGAAGGCTGCGAATAAAGAATTCCGCAATCTCCCCCACGTAGCTCTCGCTCTCCGTATACTCTGTTTCACACACCTTCAAAAACGCAACTATATGATACCTCCACTTCCTTCCCCTTCTAGTTTTAAATACTATGAAATCCTCACCTACCTCAGCGTCATCGGGGCTAATTAAAGCAGTAATATTGTCTAGCGAAATAAATCTGTAAAGTAATTCCCTGCCAAACCTTATACCTATAAGAAATCCCATAAGCGATAATAGAGGCAAAACAACAGCAGGGTTCCTCGCGAATAATGCAACCATAATAATAATTACTAATATCCCTAGGGCTATAAACAGCTTTAAGCCGGGTATATACATTTAAGCCACCTCCAGTTTACGTAGCCTTTTAAGTACGTATTCGTCTGCCTCGCCAACAGCCTCAATCGACTTTTCAATGTCGAACCTGTAGACGTGCCTAAGTATCCTCAATGCAGTTTCCCTACCGTATTTGGCGGTCAGATGCCTTAACAGCCACTTCTCGGCAGTTCTACGAACCTGTACCGCCCCTACCTCAGGGATATATTTCAAGGATTCAACAATGGCCTTATTCAAGTAATAGTGGTATAGGGCACAGTACGCTCTAATTAATGCTTTAAACCTCTCCCTAGAGTTCACTATAACGTTGCTTCTCATTTCATCGAATTTCCTCGATAGGCTTTCGCTAAGCCTTATTATCCTCCTCCTATGCACGTATAGGTCTATGAGCATATCATCCATCTCCTCCCCGTACTCAACCCACTTTATGAAGAACAGGTATTCAGCATAGGAAACATTCATTATAAGCTCGTGATAGCGTACATACTCCCTACTATACCTCATAGCCTAAGTCACCTAGAATGCGAGTTAAATCTGAAATCAGGATATCTAGCAACTGAATTGTATTCTCCATATCCATAAGAACCTCCTTAAACTTGGAGTACTCGGATTTAGCTTCATCCGGAACATACGCATAGCCTCTATCATAAGTAAGCCTATAGGCATCCCTAATCTCCGAAATCTTACCCCTATACTCGATAAGCTGCTCAAGAACACGCATAGCATTCTCAGCATCCTCCCTAGACAGTAAATCGTACCTATGCTGAAGACCATAATACCTAAAGGAGAAAACCTCCTCAGAAACCTCAGCCAAATAATCCTTATACCTGACATACTCACGCTCAAGACGCTTCAAAGAATCAATACACTCATCAACAACCTTCATCTGCTCAGTAACAGCCTCCATAACAGCCTCTAAAAGCAAATCCTCCTCTCTAACCTCCTCAACTTTCCTCTCCCCTTCCTCTCTAGTCTCCTCAACCTCTACTGCTTCACCGAATACTGCGGAGAAGCCGATATATGATCCCTCAAGCTTTGATTCTATCGCATAGAATTCGTATTCAAGACCCTTAAGTATATAGTAGCCTTTCAATACACCCAAGTAGTATGGATAGTTTTCGCCCTGCTGACACTTCATCAAAGCATACCCTACATCCCTATCGCTTACTTCAACAGCTTTAGACAAGCCTAGAACATAGCTACGCCTAAAATCATCCAATAAATCCAATTTTATATCGGGGATGTTAGGCAGACTCCTCTCAAACCTTTCTACGATATAGCCGTATCTAGCGTGTATATCTCCGTCCAATACAGCCTTGATATAGGGTTTAGCCCAATCCATAGATACACTATCCCGTATTTCATCAAGTATCCTCCTAGCCTCCTCCCTATCAAATCCAATAACCGCATTATCAATACGCCTCAAATATTCATCATACAATTTAGCAAAGTCACGTAACCCCTTAATACTAAACGGTATACCGAAAACCCTACCCTCGTAGAGATTCCTGAACATATACAACTTCTGATCAAAGGAAAGTTTACTTGACGCAATATTATGTGTCAATTCGCGTTCAAGCCTAACAAATTTAGAAACCTTCTCAACTCTTCTCATATCCACAACTTTCCTAGTGGCTAGAGCAGTAGATAATATAGCTAGATCCAGAGGTCTACGGCTACTTAAGTATGCTAGGGTTTTCAATCCACCTGATATACGCCATAGCCTCGGGCTTCCTCTTACAACTGAAAACCTACGTGTAATAAGATATGAGGTATATAGTAAGCCTGTTATCGGATGCCTGTATGCCAGTGCAATCCTATACATACTGTACGCTTTCCTAATTATGGCCTTCTCCACAATCCTTCTAATCCTCCCACTATCCACC
>QMRD01000190.1 GCA_003649225.1 Thermoprotei archaeon
ATGACTATATTTAAAGCTTTTCTATAATTATCTTGTCTCCCTCTAGCTTTAGGAAACCTTCCTCCTCGAGGTATCTCAGCGCCAGCTTGTAGTACTCCTCTCCCACATCTATTCCATACCATTCCTTAAATTTGTCCACTAGCTCCTTAAGACTCCACTCCTTCTTGGTCTTCCCCTCCTCCTTCATCATTTTCTCTATAAACTGTATAGTGTCTTCAAGTCTAGTCCATGGGTATTGATACCATACCCATTCTCTAACGTCCTCAACGTAGTATTCCGGCTTTATCTTGCAGACAGGGCTTATCCACTGCATGGTCGCTACCTTAACATCCTTGGGATTGCAGTTCTGAGTAATGTATTCCTTAGCCACTATTATGGACTCGCCCGTATCGGCTATATCGTCGACTATTAACACATTTTTACCGCTTAAATCTATCTTCACGGGATACTTTACATGCGCCTTAGCGGTTATTTCGGCAGCCCTACCCCAATGTAGTATCTGAACGCTTACTAGATCGTTAATGTTGAGGAAGTCGCAGAGGAGCCTTGCTGGGACGTATCCTCCTCTAGCTATAGCTACTATAATGTCAGGCTTCCATCCCGAGGCAACTATCTTCTCGGCTAGTTCCCTACACCAGTTAACTACTTCCTTCCATTCCACAAGCTTACAGTTTACCTTGGGCAAGCCAGCTCACCCATAAGTAAAATATCTAGGAGTTTTATAATTTTATACCCCCATAAGACGATTCATAACCTCCTTTAAAGCCGATTCCGCCAGCATCTGAGGGACTCTAAATGATGCCGCTCTCTTATGTCCGCCGCCGCTTCCTCCATACTTCCTCGATATAGAACTAACTATATGCGTTACGTCGTAGTTTACGGTTAGTGGCACCCTGAACGTGAACACAGTCTCGCTTTTGTTCGGATTAAATATTATTAGGACAAGTTTTCCCGTAGTCTCCGCTATTTCAGATGCTATCTTACCTACGTATCCCTTAACGTTCAGCTCCCTAAAGTCTATGACTAAGCATTTCTCGTCTTCAAACATCTTCCTCTCATTTGCCTTCTTTAGGAATGAATCTAGCTTCTCTCTGGCCAGTTTAGCTCTCTCACGCATTTCATCATTGAGGAGGATCTTTTTGATAGCCCACATTCTCATAACTTTTATCTTAAAGTCGTTATCACTCGGCATAGCAGCTATAGCTGATCCTATTTCCTCGACTAGCTTAGCTATTCTGCTCTCGCTTCTAACCTTCTTAACTTTGTCTCCGACCTCACCTATAACCGCAAGCTTTTGGAAAAAATTTACATCGTCCGTTTCATTTAGAAATAGCTTAGCCACTATCCTGGATGAACAATACTCTAGGCTTACTATGGGTTTCATGTTCAGCTTTAAAAGACTGAATATATTCTCTACGCTGGTTCTGTGGTGGTCTATCCAGTATATGTTTGCAGATTTACCTATACTGCTTAGGAAATAGGATGACCTACTCCACGTACCCGGATCTACACTTATATCGATAACGTAGAGTTCACGAATGCAGTAGGAAGATACTTTCTCGAGAACTTTATGTAGTATGTATGGCTGAGCTATTAGAGCAAGTACTCTATCACGTTTTAGTAAGACGTTCATGGCAATAGCTCCTGCTGTTAATCCATCTAGGTCTCCATGCGTAATTAGAGCTATCAAGCCTTTAAATCACCTACTAGCCTTGAGACTTTAGTTATTAATGTATCAAGGTAATTGAAAACCTTACCTATTTCTACACTATTGGATATCTTGACCACTAACTTGGGATAGCTGCTAATTAAGGTTTTCTGCTCTTGAAAACGATTGCTTATAATTCCAAATATCCTTTCTGCTTGAGTTTTGTCGACGGGATATATCTCTATAGTTAAAGCTAATGTACAGTAGTTTTTCTTACTTAGCCTTAGGGATAGTTGAGAAAGCATTATTCTACCCCTTAGATCAAACGCCCTCCTACACTTCAGCAAGTCGCCGTCTTTAATACATATCCAGCCGGACTCCACAAGCTTATCCTCTAAGAGTACGATTACTGCATCCGCTACTCTACTGTAACCTAAAGTATCGATTATAGAAGATAATACCTGCTCCTCCAACTGCTGAATATCCTTGAAACGTATATTTTCGGGGCTTTTCGCCCAGAAGAAGACCTTCATTTGATCTTCTAGATAGTACCAGACTATTTTATCCTTAAAAAGCTTAGCTATTTCCTCGGCATGTCTTGGCTCCATCGGACTGACTGAAAATGATAGCAGGCAATACGGGTCATCGTATTTACTAATTATGAGACACCTTATTAGTACGTCCAGTATTCCTAGCCTATCAGCTACCCTTTTGAAAACGTATATACCTCGCGAATCCTCCCCCTCCTTCATCCATCCATACATCTCAAGCTCTGAATTAAGCTTCATATACTCACTACGTTTGAATACTATTAATATACAATTTAGGAAATTAGTTTTATATTTGCGTCGTAGATTTTCTATTGCTGGTGTAGGAGTTGGCTAACGAGAAATGGAGTACCAAGGAGAAAAGCGTTAGAAGGAGGAAAATTGGAGGACTACTTATGTTTAGCAAGGACTACGCTGAGGACATAGAAAGTGGAAAGAAAAAGACCACTATTAGGCTTGGAATATTAACTCCATCGAGGAGAAAAGTAACTATAATGAGTGGAGGTAAGGTTATAGGTAAGGCTGTGATAGAGTCTGTTGAGTACACGAAAGTTAAGAATCTAACCGATAAAGATGCTAAGCTCGATGGATTTAAAAGCAGAGAAGCACTAATATCAGCTCTAAGAAAGCATTATCCCGGTATAGATAAGGAGGACTGGGTAACTATCATAAGGTTTAGTCTAGAGAAAGACGAGAATAAAACCGGAAGCGATTCAGCGGATCCCGTTAGCTTGGCTAGACTAGGACTAGCCTTTAACGTATTCAATAACGCGCTGGAAAGGCGAATATTAGCAGCGTTGGTTAGCGGTAAGTCGACAATCGAGACAGCGAAAGAGTTCGGTGTAGGAGAGGATAAAATTATGGATATTTTAAGGAAAGTTAAGTCTGAGCTGAGGAAGAAGGGTGTTTTAAGGCAATAGCTATACCTTAAAGTATTCTCTGGCTGACTTCA
>QMRD01000191.1 GCA_003649225.1 Thermoprotei archaeon
AAGGGGTACAAAAGCAAGATAATTCCTATAAAAATAATGTATCCGGATTTTTTTAAGTCTTAGCTATTTTATCCCTTTATGAATCTGTACACTACTGTGCCGCAGTTCGGGCAGGTGCCTTTAACAGCCTTTCTACCGTTCTTTAGCGTTACTTCCTCCGGGTTTTGAATCTTTACTTTCTTTCTACATTTTACACAGAAACCCTCATACTCGGCCATTATGCCTCACCCTCAATACATCTACGTAGTTCAGGTATATATACCTTGCTGGATAAGAGCTTTAAATTGAGCCAAAATAGAATATTGTTTTGCAAAAAGTTCATCTTAATACGCCTTTACGATGAAAATATATCATTAAAATACCAATAATTATAAAATCTCTTTTCTAGAAATTTTGAAGACATATCATGTAAGGAAAAAATAAAAATCTTTAAATTACATAGTCTCATGTTATTAAAAATTTTTAAACGACATACATAGTAAGTATATAGTATCACATTACATGCAAAAATTTAAATCTATTGACAATATTTTAAACACATCAGCATTAAATGATGAAAATCTTGATGGTGCATTATTAGTTAAAAATTCATGTTGTATTCATCGAGATAAAAATCTACTTATCATTTACACAAATTATTTTGACTATCTCGCCTTCTATTCTTTATTCTGATAGGAATTCTATTGGTCATTTAAATATATTTATATACGTATCGCTATTCTTCTAGCGCATACATTATTAACTTGACACATATGTATAAGTTAGAAGTATGTTGTAGGTTTTTCTACTTTTATGGGGAATTCGTATCCGCATTTAGGACATTTTACATATTTACAGTCTCCTAACACGGCTAGGCTACAGCCTGCGCATGCTGTTGCTCTAGCGTATGATATATCAAATATAAAGCCACATTTTGGGCATCTTAATATTTTCCTCATATTGTGCACCTTTTCTAGTATGTTTTATATGCGTATGCTTAAATTGGTTTCTATTGATTTATTGCTTGCTAGAAAATTTTTTAAGTGGTTTTGTATTTACATAAGGGAGCTGACCGTATTGCTGTTCCCGGGGTGACTGAGGAATGAGGGGGCGTATTGTTGGTTTTAGGATGACTAGTGATGGTTACAGGAATGTTCAGGCTATCATTGAAATTGAGGGAGTTACTTCGAGAGGTAGGGCTGCAGTGTATTTGGGTAGGAAGGTTATCTGGAGGCATCCGAGAACTGGCACGGAGATTAGGGGGAAGATTGTTAGGCTTCATGGCAAGAAGGGTAGGGTTATTGCTAAGTTTAGGAGAGGACTTCCAGGGCAAGCATTGAAATCCTTTGTTGATATTCTTTAAACACTCTCTGTGTTCCGTTCCAGATTTCCTTTAATGGCATTATTTTGCTTCCCTCCTGCTCCAGCAAACAAGAATAATATATATGATAATGTTGTTTAGAATACCTGGTGTATGAGTTGTCGGTGCTTGTTTTGAAGCATGTTATTGATGAAGTTAAGCTTTATACTAATGCTGCTATCGTCTCTAGGAGTTTTGAGGTGGATCTTAAGAGTGGGGTTAGTGAGGTAATTGTCGATAACTTGGAGCCTGTCGTGGATCCTGATTCTATTAGGATTAAGTGCTCGGGCGGCGTTAAGGTTGTTGACGTTGAGTATCGTGTGTATGAGAAGAGGCTGGAGGATGTATTGAGGGATGAGGTTCTTAAGCTTAGGAGTAAGATTAAGGAGGTTGAGAAGGAGAAGTTGAAGTGTGAGAGCGAAGTTGATGGAGTTAAGAGTCTTATTGATGCTATTGATAAGAGCTACCTGACTTCCCTCTCATTTAGGTATTTGAGGGAGAGAAAGCTTGACCTGGATGATTTGCTTGAGATTAGGAGTAAGTATGTTGACAGGCTTACACTGTTGACTATGAGGATTAGGGAGTTGGAGGCTGAGCTTGCCAGTCTAAAGAGTAAGCTCGATGAAATATCAAAGGGGGAAACCGTTAAGGTTGGCGCCTTAAAGATTATTACTGAAGCTGATCAGGACGGAAAATATCTTTTCCTGTTAAGCTATAATGTTGGTAATGCGTTCTGGCGGCCTACCTACGACCTTGTTGTTGAGGGTAGCAAGCTGACGGTTAAGATGTATGCAAGGGTAGTTCAGGATACTGGCTGTGTTTGGGATAACGTCTCCCTAGCCATATCGAATCGTAGGATTGCTAGGGTTAGGAAGCCTGAACCTAGGCCTTGGTTTATTAGACCTATTGAGACTAAGAAGTTGTATTCCTTTAAGGCTGCTCCTAGGGCCGCTGCTCCCCGGGTAGAGGCCGCTGAAGCGGAACTTAAGGCTATCAAGGTTAAGGAGGCTTTTGAGGAGGCTATTGAGGTTCCTGGAGTATATTTGACTTATCATATTCCTGGTAAGGTTACTGTTGAGCCTGGTAGGCCCAAGGTTTTACTGCTGGATAGATTGCAGTTTGACTGTGAGACAAAGTATGTTTGGGATGCTTTCCGTGAGACGAGCTTTATCGAAGTAGTTACATTTAAGAATGGAGATACGGCGTTGGAGCCTGGCGAGTGTAGGATATTTGATGGTGAGACGTATATTGGTAGGACTCGCCTCAATAGAATTTTGCCTAAACAGGAGGTTGAGGTTGCTGTTAAGGTGGCTGATGGAATAGAGTGTAAACGTGACCTTATTAAACATGAAGAAATTAAGGGTGGTATTCTTAAAAATAAGGCTTTAATTGCTAGAGGATATAGGCTTGAGATCATAAATCACTATGATAAGGAGATTAAGGTCGAGGTTTACGATAGGATTCCCGTATCTAAGCATCCTGAAGTTAAGGTTGAGCTTACTAAGTGTGAGCCGAGGTATAGTGATTTAACTACGGGTATTTTAAAGTGGGAATTCTCATTAAAGCCTGATGAGAAGAGAGTTATCGAGTTCGAGTTTAAGGTAGAGCACCCATTAGATCTACATATTAGCATATAGTATGTTTTTTATTTCTCCTTTTACATTATAAAACACGTGTATAGTGGTAGAGAATACGTTATAATGAGGCTTAGGCAGGCACTCTTCCACCTTGATAATGCCATTAATCTCCTGAAGAAAGCGGAGAACTTCTCGATACTTGATATTATTCTCCCATTCGG
>QMRD01000192.1 GCA_003649225.1 Thermoprotei archaeon
AAATCGTAGATTTCCCTGCTAATAGGCTTGAAGTCAAGACCGTATAGTACGGCCACGTATTTTATGGCTACTCCTATATCCGCTCTACCAGCTTTAATTAGACTTGCAACGGAGTAGTGGTTTCTTGCCTCGAACCAGTATCCTCTAATCCTATTCCTTATTTCCCTAAAACTAATGCCTAGTTCCTCTGCCTCATTTTTAATCATTAGATCTACTAGAACTCTGGTTCCAGATCCTTTATTCCTGTTTATAAATCTATAGTTGTTCTTTATAATATCGAGGATGGAATCTACCTTTTTAAGTGCGTCTTTACGCGCTATAAATCCTTGCTCTCTGTAATATCCCCTTACTACGACTACGTTTTTTAAGCCATGCCTATGTATAAATGGTATATTGTATTGACCTGTCTCTGGATCTAGTAGATGTGAGCCTGCAATGTCGGATATTCCTGTCTTAAGTACTCTCAGCCCCCCAGTGCTCCCTACGAATAGATATTTTACATTGTATTTTCCCCTTAATTTTAATAACAGCTCCTCGGCTAAGGGACAGTGGCTGCCGACAAAAACTATATCCTCCTCCCTATATCCTCGTCTTAGTATTACCTTAACTTTTGCATCCTTAGATAATCCTTCAATGCCTTCAGGTATTGTTAGGAATCCATTAAATGAAGTAAGTTTTATAGCAGAGGAGCTTCGAAGCATGAAGGGATAAGCAAAGTACGTATCGCTTCTCCTTCTAACTAATACAGGTATTATTCTCGTCAATCCAGGCTTACCTCTAACAGGTGCCAAGAGAAAAGCTTCAACCACTCTTCTATCAGCACCTTTTACTCCCGTAATTTTACTAATTATTGGGATAAGTATTAGTTCCGATGCTACTAGGCATGAGAAGGGGAAACCAGGTAGCCCTACTATCAACTTATCCTTATTTGCTGCTATAAAGGTGGGTCTCCCGGGCTTTATCTTTACTCCATGTACAATAATTCCAGGATTATAGGTACTGGCCACCTTATACGTTATATCCTCCAATCCAGCTGACGTACCCCCTATTGTTATGACTACATCATACTTTTGTAGGGCTTCATCTATTTTCTCCTTAATTTCCCTAAAATCATCGGCTATTATCCCTCTAATATCGGCTGAAACGCCGCTCGCTTGGAGATGAGCCGCAACCATGTATGCATTTGAATCATATATCTGTCCTTCAATAATACGCTCGCCCGGCTCTACCAACTCGTTTCCAATAGAATATATGCATGCACTTACCTGCGAATATACCCTAACCTTTCTTATGCCGATAGAAGCTATTGAGCCGATTAACTCTGGCGTTAAAACAGTTCCTTTATGTACAATTACCTCCCCGACGACAGCATCTGAGCCTACATAATCAACGTTTTCTCCATGTCCAACTCTATTATACACTAGTATCTCGTCATCACCTATTTTTCTAGTAAATTCTACAGGTACTACCGCATCCGCTGGATATGGTATTAATGCTCCTGTTGCAACCTCAACACATTCACCGTGTTTAAACTCTATCTTAGGCCTTTCGCCAGCAAATATTCTTCCCACAACCCTCAGTTTAACAGGATTATTTTCATATGCCTCGGATAAATCATCCGAGATAACGGCATATCCATCGACCATCGATCTATTGAAGGGAGGTATATTTACGGCTGCCCTAACGTCTTCTGCAAGAACCCTGTTTACCGCTCTGCTTATCTCAATTAACTCCGTCCCCTTGGGCTTAAGAGAAACTTTTTCCTCTACGGTTTCAACTACCGCACTCAATGGTGTAAGCCTATGATATAGCTTCCTATACTGGTGCAATTAGCTCCACCTCCACCTCCTCACCCTCCTCGTATCCCTCGATCTCCTCCTTTGTGATAAGCCAAGCGTTACAGAGAACTAAGCTTCCTATAGAGCCTGAGCCTCCAGTCATTATGGGCTCGGCGTACAGCTTACCGTTTCTTCTAAATACTCTTATCCTAACGAATTCCCTGACTCCTGACTTAGTAGTTATTCTCCTTGTAAGTATAGCTTTAACTTTCGGCCTTGGCAGGTATTTTAGACCTATCCATTGACTCAATATAGGCTTTACTATCTGCTCTAAAGAAGATAAGGCAGCTACAGGTAAACCGCTCATTACTACAATTAATTTGCCGTTAAGCACAGCCGTACAGACCGTCTTGCCGGGCTTTATAGCAGCTCCATGTATTATTATATCCGGATTTAAGGAACTAACCGCGGTAATACTATAGTCATCTTTACCTACAGAACTACCTCCCAGAACTACAGTTACTAGATTTTTTTCGTTTGAACGTGAAACATAACTAGCTATTTCTGAAGTTACATCAGGAACTATGCTTACCGTTATCTTTTCGAATCCATGCTCAATTAACCAATTAGATACTAAATCGATGGTATACGGCTTGGCCATTTGATGCAGAAATTCATCCCCCGTAGCTATAACGTGTGCGGAAAGATCATAAACTTCAAGCTTCTCTATGTCAAGTAGTTTAAAAGCAGCTATATGCCATGGTCTGACCAATTCCCCACGCGAAATGATTCTATCTTCAGCTTTTAACTCCTCTCCAGGAATAGATACGTTCTCGTATCTGCTTATTCTCCTGAATATTATTACCCTATTTCCCTCACGGGTGGTATCCTCCACTCTAACTACCGCATCAGTGTTCTTAGGGAGAAAACCTCCCGTTTCTATCTCGACGCATTCACCCTCCTTTACCTCAATGTTAGGCTTCATCCAAGGCCTGATTCTCCCATTAACTACTTTGAGGCTTACAGGATTTTCATGGGATGCATCTTCACAGTCAGAACTTATTACTGCATACCCATCCATAGTCGCCTTAAGATACGGTGGAAGAGATATGTTCGAGTATACTTCTTGAGCCGAATACTTGTGTAGAGCTTCATCGATATTAACAGTTTTAGTAGGGAAATATTCACAAGATAAGAAAGCTAATACATCATCGATAATTGAGTCAACGCTATGAAGGCTCCAAATAACATGTTTCAAAATGCTCCCCGCCGATATGTACGGTCTTACATTTCCATTTTTAATAGTAGTTTTACGAATATAATTCTTTGCTCGAAAAACCTAAGAGTTGATTA
>QMRD01000193.1 GCA_003649225.1 Thermoprotei archaeon
CTCTAGGATCCTCCTTTTAAACGGTATGCCAACGTATCTCAAAGTTCCATCTATAGCGAAGCTCTCTCTAAATACTGATGGATGAGCTACTATAGTCCTGCCACCTATATCCTTAATTAAGCCAAGCAAACCACCTGTATGGTCGTAGTGGCAGTGGGAGAGTACTATTAGGCTTACATCATTAAGATTAACCTTCATTTTCTCTGAGTTGTTTTTAAGAACCCTATAGCTTTGGCCAACGTCAAATAGAATCCTTGTATCTCCCTGCTCGATGAGTATGGATAAACCGTGCTCGCCAAGCAATCCTGATATTGGGCAGTAGTCCTCTACTAGAACCTCTATGGTGTACATAGGCATCCTAGAATATAATCATTAATAAATATATAATAGTATTATGAAATAGGTCAGCAACCTACCCTAGTCCTCACCGTTCAGTGGAATCGAGGATCATCACCGAAATATTTTATTGAAAAACACTTAGATTACTCTTACGCCTCAATTAATCCCCTCACTATTGCCCGTTAAAGCTTTTTAGTCTAAAAGCCTATGAATTTACCATGTTTACCTACAACGACCTCATAGGAATGGGTGCTACATACCTATTCGTAATCTCTACCCTAGTCGTTGCGGAGCTTCTCCGATCGAAGCTTGGCTTAAAGCCATTCTTCACCAGAAAGGTGATCCACATAAATACTGGCCACTGGATATTCCTGTGGCCTCTCTACGACCACTGGTATGCGCTAGTGATACCTCCATTGACCTTCGTTGTCATAAACTATATCTCGTATAAGAAGGAGCTAATTAAGGCTATGGAGCGGAAGGAAAAGGCCGGCGGATTGGGAACAGTATACTATGCCTTCTCAATGGCTCTTATCGCTGGATTATTCTGGTATCTGGGTAAGCCATGGATTGGTGCTGTTGGAGCTATAGTTATGGCTTGGGCAGACGGCGTCGCTGATCTCTTCGGCAGGAGGTATGGTAAGCATAAGTATACGATTATAGGGTCTACGAAGAGCATTGAGGGGTCGCTGGCGTTTCTAGTGTTTGGATTTTTAGCTACGTTCATTTCGCTTGCAATCTACAGCAATATTGGAATGTTTGAAGGAGGTTTCAGCGAGATTTTACTTATTTCAATTATATCATCGCTTATAGGAATGATAATCGAAGCGATTTCCCCTAAAGGCACTGATAACATTACCGTCCCCATAGCTTTGCCGTTAATAATTCTAGCTTTATACGGGAAATAAATAAAATTTTATTTTGTATAAAGGGCAAAAGTTTATAATGTTTTAGGTGTACTATTGAAATGATGCATATGTATCATATTATTTTGGGGTTTTAGTTGCTCCCCCAAAATAATATCCCGAAAGATGTCGGGAGAAAGCTTTTAAAGCTAGTTTTATCTAGGTGGAAGCTCCTAACAGTTACACTCATCCTTACATCTATTGTTTCATACATATCCACAATATTTCCGTATCTGACTCGAGAAGCGGTAAACCTGCTATATGCTGGCAAAATCGAAGATATATGGTTTTATGCTGTTCTTGTCGTTGTTCTTACTATAATACAGGGTTTGGCTTCGTATGGTAAGAATGTTTTCAGTGAATATACTGGCCAGAGCATAGTCTATGAATTGAGGAATAGAATATATGCACACTTAAACGAGCTTTCGCTGGGTTTTTTCGATAGAATTGAGTCTGGTCAGATAATCGCTAGAGCTACATCGGATGTTGAGGATATTAGGAGGTTTATAGGCTTTGGCATTCCCTCTATCCTTAATATCATAGTTATGTTCGTATTTTCCATCGCTATGATGCTCATTATAGATGTTGAGTTAACGCTAGTAACTTTGTCGATGTTTCCTTTAATGGTACTATTTGTAAGATATTCCATACCTAAATATAGAGCCTACGTTGCTATGAGCAGAAATATCTACTCAGAAATGACTACTGCAGTTAAGGAGGCTGCAACCGGCATTAAGGTTATTAAATCCTACGTTTTAGGCGACTACTTTGCCTCCAATTTTAGGAGCAAGCTACTGGAGTATTTTAACATGGATATGAAGACAAGTAAGCTTAGAGCTATTATATGGCCATCTATGGGCTGGTTTGTGTATTTAACCATCGCCATTATATATTGGTATGGCGGATTAAGAGCGATCTCTGGCGATATAACTATAGGGGATGTTGTGGCATTTACGCTTTATATTTTGTTTTTGAATAGACCGATTATGTTGATCGGCTATAACATAGTTAGGTATCAGCGGGCGCTAGTGGCTACTAAGAGGATATTCGATATTCTTGAGGCTGAGCCTGAAGTCCGAGATCTCCCTGATGCGGAGGATATAGAGATTAAGAGGGGGAATATAAGATTTGAGAACGTATGGTTCTCATATGATGGGAAAAACTATGTTTTGAAGGGCTTAAATCTAGAGATAAAGCCTGGAGAAATTGTTGCCTTAACTGGGCCTACGGGCAGCGGTAAGTCTACGATTGCTCAGCTTATAATGAGGTTATATGATCCTCAGAAGGGTAGGATACTTATAGACGGAGTGGATGTTAAGAGGTTTAAGCTGGAGAGCTTGAGACGCCAGATAGGGATGGTTCACCAGGACGTATTTTTGTTCCCCGATACCATTAGGAATAACATCGCCTTTGGAGCACCGGATACCTCTATTGAGGATGTTGTTCGTGTAGCAAAGCTTGCCCACATCCACGACTTTATTTCTTCGCTTCCAAAAGGTTACGATACTAATGTTGGCGAGCGAGGTGTAACGTTATCAGGCGGTCAGAGACAAAGGCTCTCCATAGCTAGAGCATTAATGATTAATCCTAAAATAATAATCCTCGATGACTCTACATCGCAGGTTGATGCCAAAACTGAAGCAGCCATTTACGATGCTTTAACTAAACATTTTAGGGGTAAAACGGTCATTGTTATAACTCAGAGAATACCTACGCTTAAGCTGGTCGATAGGATTATCGTTATTTCGGATGGCGAGATAGTAGAGGAGGGCTCGTTCAGCGACCTCATAGAGAAAGGTAAGCTTTTCCCCAAACTATTTAAGGCAGGTAGGGAGGAAATATGAGAGCAAAGGCTCACATGGGGCTGGAGGAACAGCGAAA
>QMRD01000194.1 GCA_003649225.1 Thermoprotei archaeon
CTTAAAAACATACTTTCAGCTACAAGCCTTATTCACGGAATGAAGAAAAGCATAGGTACATTGTATCCAATTCTCGAGTTCTCGTACGTAATGATGAAGAGTAATGCAGATGAAGTATTAAAGCTATTTGAGATAGCTGAAAAACACGGCGTTGGACGAATAATTATCTCAAATGTCATACCTATCAGTGAATCCCTTGTAAGCGAATGTATATATGGCAATAGTTTCAACTACGAGAGAATCGTAGAGAAAATAGCTATTAAAACCCTCGAGACAAACGTGGGCGCAGCCGTCCCGGAATTTGAACTTAAAACCGAAAGAAGATGCCTATTCATCGAAAACAATGCCTGCTGTGTAACCTGGAACGGCGAGGTAGCTCCATGCTACAACTTCCTGCACAACTACATAGCGTACGTATATGGTGTTAGAAAGGAGATGAAGCAAATCTCCTTTGGAAACATTAAGGATAAAAGCTTAGGTGAAATATGGAGGAGCCCCGAATACCAAAAGTTCAGATTTAAAGTTAGGTATTTCAAATTCCCCTCCTGCACCGACTGTAAGTTCCACGATATATGCGATTTCGCTACCTCAAACCTCATGGACTGCTGGGGAAACGAGCCCAGTTGCGCAGATTGCCTTTTCAGCAGAGGAATCGTTCAGTGTCCGCTATAGTCGAACTTCAATTACCGCTCCATCCTTCTTAGATACGGGAACATATACTCTCCTTTCTACTCTAAATTCTCTGCCTGATCTTAAGTCCCTACCCAATTCACTCCCATTCAAACCTAAGCCTTCAACATCTACGTCTAGTGGAACTACAACATCGTTATTCCTGGTATTAACTAGGAAGAAAACATACCTATCGTCTCCCTTATAAACTGAAGTAATTATACCCTCTATTCTGGGTCTAATATACGTTGAAAACCCAAACGCACCTAATAGCTTAGTTATAAAATTAGAGCTTGGCTTTACACCTAAAAGAAGCACGCCACCTTTACCCTTTCTCTTAAAGTATCCTACAACATACTTCCTCCCATTAACTAGCTCGGCGTAAACCCGATCTTCTTCACTCCTAGCATCGTATAGCTCAGATGCCACTATCTCGCCTACAGTCCCGCCGAAGACGTATAATTCCTCTGTTTTTAAAGTTAGCTCATGGCCATTAATCGTTATCTTAAATCTGCCTCCTCCTCTAATGGACAACAAATCTACATGTAAGTCTTCATCAATCCTGGACTTTACGCCATGTTCATTAACTGAGGGATACATTCCAAAGACGGCAAGCACAGAACCCTCTTCCATACACCTAAGCATCCTATGCCTATATTCATCGTTAAGGTAATCTAGACCCAAATAGATCATGAGCCCACCTCTATCCCTATCGACCTTTGGTTCGTATACGTTGAAGTCTAAGCCATGCCTATGAATATCTCTAAGTAAGTCGTCGAACCACCTACTCCTAATTCCCCATATATGCTCTCTAGTAACCACTATAGATACATCAGAAAGCCTAGTTAAGTCGGTGGGATCCAGCCTATTATATAGATTCACAATCTCCTTAAACACAGGGTAGAGCTCAGGCCTCACTCTACCCCATTCATTTATAGGTGAGAAATACCAATTATCCCTATTCACCAGCATATACCAGTTCCATCCAATTAGACCGAAGGCTAAGCCTAGTAAGGCCATATACCTGTAGTGTCCAGCTTCAAGAACTCCTGCACCATAGTGCCAGTCATGCCATACCCCACACTCGAATTCGGCAGACCAGGCGATGCCAGCCGTAGCCTTCAGATACCTAACTATAACACTGAACCTCACTAGATCTTCCTCGGGAACCATGTTCCTAGGATAGATATCTATACCTATTAAATCGCATATCTCCTTAAACTGGTAGAAGTTCTGCGGATAGCCCCACGGATAGGCGTTAAAGTATATCGGAATCTTCACTCCATTTCTCCTATACATTTCAGCGAGAATCGATGCGAGCTTAAGGCAATACCATTCCCTAAATTTGCAGAAATCCACGTATCTTCTAACGTCGATGAGACTATAGCGTTGAGGCAGTCTCTGGAAGGCCTTAACCTCATCGAAATCCTTAAAGTTCGTGTTCCATGCCCTATTAAGGCTATCTATATCCCCATACCTCTCCCTAAGGTATTCCTGAAAGACGCCGTTGCCGCCGTATAGCCCTAACTGCCAGCCGTAGCTCCACTCCCACGGATCTATTTCATTATCGACTTGAAGCAAAACTATACATCCATTATCATACTGATGTTTAACTATAATCCTGGATATAGCTCTAATCCATCTTTCAGCGTATTCAAGAAACTTCGGATGCATTCTATGGTATTTAGCCACGTACTCCGGCACACCAGCCCAAGGCATTTCCGAGTATATGTAGGGTCCAGGTCTAATTAAAACATACAAGCTTTTTCTTTCACATAGTTCAAGGAATCCTTCTAAATCCCTCTGCGGGCTTATCCTGCCGTTGAAATCATAGGCTTCCTGTCGTATTTCATGGTAGTTCCACGGGACGTACGTTGATACGAACTTTAAACCTAAATCGACGACCTTATCTAGGACTTTACTCCAGGCCTCCCTAGGAATTCTCCAATAGTGTACCTCGCCGCTTAGAAGCCCATACCTCTTTCCATCGATAAATATCCCATTATCTTTAACTTCCACCGTCAGCTTAGACACCGAAATAATATAGTTTCACGGCTTTAAAAGTAGTAGCATTAAATCGGCTAAAAGTGTAGACGTTGATCCTGGCGGTACATGAGGGCTTGAGCCTCTCATAACGGATGTTACAATAGATGAGCTAGGAATTCAGATAATAAGCTTCGGAAGAGGTCTATAGAGGCATAAAGGAGATCCTCCCTCGGTCATGCGAGGAAGTTCAGGTTAGTAAAATATTGAGGCCAAGTAAAAGGCTACTAAACCTATCACGTAAGCTACTGCAAGGCTTAATATTATCGAAAGAATTGCCCGCTTTGCTCCCCCCTCCTTATATATAGTGACTATCGTAGCTATACAGGGTACGTAGAGCGTAACCATAATCATAACAGCTAAGCTCTGGGGGAAGGTTAAACCAAGTTTCCTTATTGCTGATGC
>QMRD01000195.1 GCA_003649225.1 Thermoprotei archaeon
AGTTCTCCGGGCATCTGAGTTATGTAGAGTGCCCCAACCTTATACTTCCTGCCTCTCTTACTTATAATTGAGAAGATATTCTCCCTTACCTCACCGCCGCTTGTTAGGCTGGTCTTGGAGAGATACCTGTGAGCCTCCTCTACCGTGATTAGAGTATATGGTAGCTTCTCCCAGTCGCTTGGAGATACCTTTCTAAGCTCCTCATAGGTCTTAAATATTCTTCTAGTAACGGCAACCGACAACAGCTTCTCCTCACCCTCGGTGGCATGAGGTATATCTATTAAGACCACCTTACCCATTCCAACAGCATTTAAAACGGCGTGAAAGAGGGAGGTATCGCAGAACTCCCTGAATATATCCCCATCTCCCAGCAGGTACCTAAGCTTCCTCTTAACGGTATTGATCGTGTTTTTATGGGCAAGCCCCCTAAGCCTCCTATATATTCCCTCAGCAGATGTGTTAAGGAGGAAGCTGAGCCAATCCTCCTTCATAACCCTCCTAGCAAGCCAGAGAAGCTCCTCCTGAGGCCCGCTGAACTCGCCGGTCATCGAGAAGTCCGCTGGACTCAGGTCGGAGTAGGCTACCTCAAGCGGGTGAGCTAGAATCCTATGTATCCTCTCCTCCCCCTCGAACTCGAACTTAAACTCAATTTTAGAAGGCCTAACAACCTTGCCTGTAACGTAGAATAACCTATCCTCAGCCTCTGGCAGGTGCGCTAAACCCATTGAATCGGGTGTAGGCCCTGAGAAATATTCGCTTTCACAGTCGAATAGGACGAGGCTATATATCGGCTCCTCAGCCATCATTATTGCCGCAGCTAGAACCCTGCCGAGGTTGCTTTTACCAGCGCCAGTAACTCCCGAGACAAGTATATGGTGGGGTATAACCTTTCTGCCGTTAAGCGAGACTATCTTGTTTGACGCCCTGTGTCCAACCCTAACGTAGCCCAGTGGAAGGTCGCCTGTATCGAGGTTTAATTGAGCTAGATCCTTTGCCTCAAGGCTCTCCACTTGAGTGAAGAGGGCTGGAACACTAGTAGGTCCCCTGACTACCCCATCCTCATCGACCTGGGCAACTATGGTGGCGATTGCGGTGTCATATAGCCTGATGTTTCTATCGTAGAGGACTATCTCCTCGCCCCTCTCCCTCTTCTCGCTGAGCCTAGCTATCTCAGCCGGAGTCAACAATGATTCTGGCTTGAAATCGTATACCCTAAGTATGAACTTGACGTTCCTATCTACGACCTTTACCAGCTCCCCTCTCTCAACGAACACTCCGCTTTTAATCCGGAATTTAACGGTTAAGCCCTCAGCCCAAACTACAACTCCTATCTCCATAAACACCACCTAGAGATACTTCTCCCTGAAGCTCGCCGTACCCAGATCGGATGTGAATTTATCGTAGAGCTTCTCCTCCCTAAGAACCTCTAGAAACGACATCCTCAATACCTCAAGCTCATCCCTGCTAATCTTAGACTCCCTATGCACCCCCTTAACCGGATAGGGATAGCCGGGAGTACCGGGATCCTGCATATAGGCGATCTCGCCCATAATCGTCTTGACATACCTTGATTTAAGGGAGTTCTTCGAGATATCGACTCTAAAGGCATTCTCAGACCAGCCGTCGAACTTAGCCACAGAGATTTCCCCAATATACCATGGAGGCATATTGCTTGACCTAAACACCGGGTAATAGTACCATGGAGTATACGGCAGCCGCTTGGACGCAAACCTTATGAGATATCCTATCAAACTCTCCCCCGTGTTGAGCGATATCTGGCTCGACTTAGAGATCCCAACTAGGATCGCCCCACGTCGATATGCCATTACATCAAGCTTCTCAAAGAGCATTCTAGTGGAACTCCTAAAGGCTGGTACGGCCATCAAACCCCTATCCAGAATACAGTAGTCGTTAACCCCTATCCTATGCATATTACCCATTATCGCTTCAAGCTCTATCCTAAGTAGCCACTCAGCTGCCTCCTGTCTAGTGGATACTATAGCAAGCCTCCTAAGAGGCTGAGAGGTATATATTCTCGAGACACCCCTCCATACCCCAAGAGCGACCTTTGCAACCACGATCTTCATGTTTCCGAGGTCAAATAGAGTCTTCATCGATGCATCGGCGGTTAAAACCCTCTTCCTGTGGGGTATTGGTTCAATAGACCTTAGCCTAGATTCACTTATGGTATATCCCCTAACTACTCTACCGCACACCTTGAGGACTGGATAAGGGGATACTATAGGTTCGCCTGTTATCGTAAACTCTATAACCTTAGACCTATACTCGTAGATTCTTCTAAGCCTATCTAAGACCATTCTCAGGTCGGTTAATGATACTCCAAGCTCCTTATACGATAGCATGCGTATCACTGGGCTAAAATAAATATTTATCAAAATAATATAAAAATTCCTTTAATATCAAGATTAAAGATGTATAAAATAAAAATGCGATTATATCCGTTTAAGCTGATGGTATCTATTTTATGATACTGAGGTTGAGGCTAATGGTATCACAAAATAGATACTGTCTGTTAATCTTCGTTATTATACATAAACTATATATATTATATTGACCAGAATAATATCGTAATATATACGATGTTATCGCTGATGTGGAATGGCCGTCATAGTGAACTACGTTGGATTTCACCCAACGCTAGCGTTGGATGGATTTGACTATTTGAGACGCCAATTCCCCGTCGAGAGGATATACATACTTTACGATGGTAAGAGGGATAGATACGGCGCCGTCTCCAGGAGGAACGCTGAGAAGCTTCGCCAGATACTCCAGTTCTTTAAACCTATAATGATTGATGTTAATCCGCAGTCTTTTGAAAGCGTTTTCTCGAAGGTTTATGCTATATTAAGGAGGGAATGTAGCGAGAAGAAGGATGTCTTTATAGATATAACTGATATGCCTCCGGAGGCCGTCTCCGCCATAACTATGCTTGCACTCATGTTTCCCAGCGTTAAGGTCTACACAGTCCCGACCGATAAGAGGGGTGATTTCATTCCAGCCCCTAATACACCTACCTTCGAGGACTGGATTAGAAGTAAGGATAATAAGCGTGGATTAAAGCCTCAGATAATCGACCTGCCGGGTCG
>QMRD01000196.1 GCA_003649225.1 Thermoprotei archaeon
AGGGCACTAAATGAAAAGGTAATAAATATCCTAGGTGTAAAGCCGGAGAAGATAAGGATGAAATGATTTTTAGTAAAAGTATTCAGAGCCGGAAGTAGACATCATAAATCAGTTGTTCCAGCCGTCATCACCTATTCTATTAGGACAACAACACTCTTTTCAGTCTTTCGTTTCTTCTCTATAATGTAGTGCTATAGATGTCTAGTAAAATTTATAAAGCGCTACTTTAACGAAAATAGCTTAGGGATATACCGTGAGTGAGGAATTTAAGGCTATTGTACGAATAGCTGGGGTAGACTTAGACGGTGAGAAAAGCATAGCTTATGCTATAAAAGGTATTAAAGGCGTTGGAATAGCTACGGCTTTCGCGCTCTGTAGAAAATTGAATATTGATCCCTATAGGAAGCTAGGTTCCCTATCTGATTCTGAAATAAAGAAGCTAGATGATGCAATAAGGAATATTAGCAAGCTAGGGTTCCCCTACTGGTTTTTAAATAGACCAAAGGATCCGGAAACTGGTGAGCATCTTCATTTGATAGGTTCGGATCTAGTATTCAGAGTAAAAATGGATATTGAATTGATGAAGAAGATAAGATCATGGAAAGGTATTAGACATATGTATGGCCTTAAGGTAAGAGGACAACGTACTAGGACTACTGGGAGAACTGGTATGACTGTGGGTGTAACTAGGAGAAAGAGGTAAGGTGATAATATGGGTGATCCGAAAAAGCCGAGGAAAAAGTGGGAGGGCCCGGCTCATCCTTGGAGAAAGGACGTATTAATGCAGGAGCTAGAGATAGTAGGTAGATATGGACTCAGAAATAAGAGAGAGCTATGGATAGCTAAGACTATACTGAGAAAGATTAGAGCTAGAGCTAGAAAAATGCTAGCTACAAAGGAGGCCTTAGAAGCAGAGAAGGCCTTTATAAATAGACTCTACCATATGGGCTTACTACCATCTACGGAGACAACATTGGATGATATTCTAAATCTCACTGTCGAGGATGTTTTAGAGAGGCGTCTTCAAACTATAGTCTTCAGGAAAGGATTAGCCAAGTCAATATACCATGCTAGGCAGTTGATAGTTCATGGGCACATAGCGATAGGGGATAGGCGTGTTACGAGTCCAGGACACTTAGTAACTAGAGATGAGGAAGCTTTAATAAGATATTATCCGTTATCTCCCTATGCGAAGGCTAAAGAAGGGTGATCAAAGACATGTCATCGGCTAAAGGTAAAAAGAGATGGGGAATAGCGCATATATATGCCAGCTTTAACAACACGTTAATTATAATCACAGATCTAACTGGAGCAGAAACTATAGCTAGAGCTAGCGGTGGCATGGTTGTGAAAGCTGATAGAGATAAGCCGAGTCCATGGGCAGCAATGCAGGCTGCAACTAGGGCCGCGAAAATAGCTCTCGAGAAAGGAATAGTTGGTGTCCATGTAAAAGTGAGAGCTCCTGGGGGCTATGGATCAAAAACCCCGGGACCAGGTGCTGGACCAGCTATTAGAGCTTTAGTTAGAGCTGGATTAATGGTTGATAGAATAGAGGATGTTACCCCTCTGCCAACCGACACCATAAGGAAGCCTGGAGGAAGAAGAGGAAGGCGTGTCTAAGCTTTCATTCTTTTCTCGGTATATTTTTTATAGTCTATATCTCTCTGTTTCATCCAATTAATTATCCTATCAGATAGGATCAAGGGTTGTCTTTTTAGATCAATTATTCTTCTCGATCCGGTTAGGAACATTGCTACCTTAAGTTCTTTTATGGTTCTCTCCAGGAAATTGACGGCCTTCTTATGACCACCTTCAAGTACAGCTTTTAGGACTGGGAGACCCATGCCTGCTAAGTCTGCCCCCAATGCAATAGATTTCGCTACCATTAGTCCGTTTCTAATTCCACCGCTTGCTATAAGTGGTAAATTAGTAACGCTTCTAACCTCTATTATTGAGATAACAGTTGATAGCCCCCAGTATGCGAAGGTTCTTCCTATTAAACTGACATCATATTGTCCCATTTTTTCAGCTCTGATACTTTCAATTAAGGCAAATGAAGTTCCTCCCAATCCACCAATATCTATTGCTTTTACACCAACAGCTTCTAGTTCAACTGCCACCTCCTTTGATATTCCGCATCCTGTTTCTTTTGCTATTATTGGTATATCGAGTTCGTCGCATAACACTTTAAGCTTTTCCAGCACGCCACTATAATTTGGCTCACCTTCCGGTTGCACGCACTCTTGTAATGCATTGAAATGTACAGCTAACGCGTCAGCTTGTATCATGTCACATATATTTCTAATGTCTTTTATACTGTACTCCTTAAGCTGGGAAGCACCGATATTAGCAATTACAAATGCATTAGGAGCATACTTCCTTACAATGGTATACGTCCTTATCACGGAACTGTTCTCTATTGCTGCTCTTTGACTCCCTACGCCCATACCTATTCCCAGGATCTCTACCGCCTTAGCAATTTCAGCGTTTATTTTTTCAGCTAGCGAATAGCCGCCAGTCATGCCGACTACAATTAACGGAGCAGAAAATTTGTGACCAAGAAAGTATGTACTTGTATTAACATCCTCAAAGTCTAGCTCTGGTAAAGCCTTATGGATTAGATCTACTTCATCGAAAAAATTCTTTTCGTAAATTTCTACATTTTCTTTAACGGATATATCAACATGTTCATGTTTTCTTCTAACGGTTTGCGTCAAAGATACCACCTCAAGGTTGTTCAAAGTATGGGATTATGACCTTATATAATTACGTTCATAACTTAACTGCAGAGTGGCTATCGGTGTATAGGGTTAGCGTTAAAACTAATATACCTAAGAATCTCTGTATCACCAACCTTACACTTAAAATCATTTTCATCCCTAAATGGTCTATATTTTAGAATTTTTGCTATTGTTTCTTTCTTTATGTTCGGTATAAGCCTTACAACTTTAGGAGAAGCAGAGTTGATATCTATAGGATAGGGTAAACCTGAAACGGAGCGAAATCCATAAGATATCACTATAACATCTACCTTTTTCCCTAAAGGTAGTTTCTCGGGAATAACTACTAAAATGGGATAGGAGCCTACTTGACGACC
>QMRD01000197.1 GCA_003649225.1 Thermoprotei archaeon
CCCCACAAGTATTGTTTAATACAAGGATAAATTCAGCTCCCCCCTCAATAGCTTATCCAGCTCCAAGTATTTCAGAAGAACCACATCCACACTCGAGGTAGAGGGCCGCACACTTATGATTATCGAATACCTCTTTAATCCGTAAAACGTTGTAAGATAAACGTTTTCATTAGGCGAATTCAACGTTATAAAAAGGGTGTGCTCACGGGAGCCAACTGCAAAATCTGGAATCAACATACCTATACCAGCCAGCATCAATATGAGGAAGAGCCTATCTATCTTCTCCTGCATACATCAAACCTCCTAGTAAAGTATACGTACGCCGCCAGAAATCCAGCAGAGGAGGCTAATAGATAAAACGCAGTTACTGTACGAATATATGCCTCATTAACAGTAAATACACGCCCAAACATCAAGTAATCGATTAGAAGATTAAAGAAGAATGGAGGCATAGCGTAAGTTAATTCCCTAGCTATGTATCCAACGTATCTTAGACCGAGAAGCAATAGCAGTGAAAAAAGCACATCGTACGGAGGCGACTTAATCAATAGCATTGGAAGTATTGCGACGGAATATATGAAGATCATCTCAAATAGAATCACAATACTAAACCTAATGCAATTGACGATAAAGCTCGGCCTTAAGGCCAAGCGTGTATGGAGGGGGGCGATGAGAAGCGTAGCTATAATATACGCTAGATATGGCGTTAGAATAACCAACATAGATTTCACCAGAAAAACAAGCCTCCTGCTAATAGGGTACGACAACAGTATCCTTGAATATCCCCTCGAAATCTCGCGGGTAAATGAGGCGGATACAGCTACTACAATAAATAGTGTATTAAATTCGAACCTACTAGTGATACCTCTACACAAGAAATACGCCAACCTCGCCGAAAACATCTCTATTTCCTCTGCCGTGGGAGGAGCCGTAGACGTAGACAGCGAAGATAGCGGGAAACCTATGAGAGAGGCGGAAACCGTTAAGAACACTAGTGTAGTAACCAGCCAGGCAATGTATGTAGAGTAGTTCTTCTCCACCTCCAACGATAGAATAGATATAAATTTAGACCTCAATCATCTCACCCACAAGCCTCCTATAGTACTCCTCAATTGCAGTGTATTTAGGCCTAAGCGATACAAGGCTTATACCATTCTCCAATATATAGTGCAAAACATCATCTCTAATTCTCAGCCAATCCCCATATCTAATCTGTATAATCCTACCATCAATCGTTGCATCACTATCCTCGATAACTCGATAAACTTCACGCGCTTCAAGCGGGCCAGCAAACTCCAGAATATAGTAGCCAAACTCCAAATTACGGTAGATATCATCCACATGAACCTGTCCAATAACTCTACCCCTATACATTACAGCCACCTCCTCACACACCCTCTCAAGCTCTAGAAGCACGTGCGTCGATACTAGAAAACTTAAATCCTCCTCTTTCCTAAGCCTCCTAACTAGCTCGAGTACTCTAATCCTAGCTATAGGATCCAGATTAGCGGTCGGCTCATCCAGTATAATAAACTCCTTCTCGCCCAGCAGGGCGTGAGCTAGACCCAAACGCTGAACCATACCCGCCGAATACGTTGAAACAGGTCTATCAGCACTCCCCCTTAAACCAACCATATCTAGCACTCTATCAACCGAGGACATGCCTACACCATATATCCTTGCCGCATATTCAAGAAATCTCCTCCCAGTCATACTACTAGGAAAAACTGGGTTTTCATCAAGAAAGCCTATCCTAGCACGTACCCTCTCCCCCTCACTCCACGGATCAAGACCATACACGCTTACATAGCCAGAATCCCTTCTAATCAAACCCAAAATTATACCTATCGTAGTAGTTTTGCCCGCACCATTAGGTCCAATTAACCCCGTAATACCCTTACCCACCTCTAAATCCACACCATTTAATGCCCTAACTCTACCAAAACGTTTCACAACATTCTTAAGCTCTACAATTATCACATAAAATATATCGAAAAGAAGCAATATATATATTGCTTTGTTGAATATTATATAGCAGAGGCGGATATTTCAGCAACTCCGTGATATTATGAAGTACAAAGCTTTACCTCTAATATTCCTAATCCTTTTTTCTATCTGCCTTAGTTGTAGACTCGTATCGAAGCCGTACTGGATTAAGAGCGGCGTATACATTGAGTATAGAATAGGCTGGGGAGAGAAAAAGGGTATACCGCCAACAATAGCTATAAATGCGGACGTCAGATACGTGGGTGAAGCGCTGGAACTTTCACTATATAAGTGCTACCATTTCTCTAATGCAACCTATAGAATAGTTTTTCTAAATATTTCTGGAAGATACGCCTTCTTTAAGGCATACTTCACCTGCTGGAATATATCCGCAACTTGGGAGAGGATAGGCATAATCAATGTTTCAGGCCTATTTAAAGTGGATCTCGATAATAGGAGCGTGTATACCGCTGACGGCGAATATATAGGTATTACGCCTCTATGGATCCCAGTAGCTAACATCACGCCTGGGAAAACAAAAGTAGCTCTCCCCCTCATAAACGGTAGTATTCGATACATGACTCCAGTTGCCTGGGGCGGCAGACCCATAGCTACATTCTACAGAAACTTCACAAGAGTTATCGTATTTCCCTTAATATCATTATATTACGATAGAGATACAGGGGTTCTATTACGTGCCTATACCACGTTTATAGATCCCGTAATCAGCTATCTACTAAACTGTAGCTTCCTAGAGAGTACCAATGTTATTCTATATGAAACAAACATAGTTTTTGAGGAGAAACATCAAACGTACCCTAACATCGCGTGGATTCTATTACCGCTATCGCTAATCCTATTCATAATATACTGCTTAATTATTCTAATAAAGCGAAAGCATAAATAAGGCTCTAAATAACTCTAACATTCCATTCGAAAAATAGCCTTTAATCGGATAATTAGATACCGTTAAATGCTTGACCAGTAATAATTGCATTGAGGTATCTGAATGTTTAAAATACTGGTAAGGGCTAAGAAGGATGCTGATGCAGTAAGGGCTGCACTAAACGTCTTCTATAGAGACTGGAATATAAGCGTTGAAAC
>QMRD01000198.1 GCA_003649225.1 Thermoprotei archaeon
CTATGGTATTGAAAACATAATATATACCTATCACAGCTCGATAAGAGATATCTTCGCCGAGGCATTTACGAGAGACTTAACCCTGTACTACACTAACGTTGGGCCTCTTAACGTCCAGTTAAGTAGCCCCTACCTTCCACACACTATAGCTGGAATAATAATAGTAATCGCCTTGATGTACATGAGAATAATGAAGCCTGGTTTCCCGCTAAATCCAGCGGGATACGTGCTGGGAGCAAGCTTCTTCACCTATCCATGGTGGACAGCATTCCTAGTAGCATGGATTGTTAAGTACATCATAATAAGGATAGGTGGAGCCGAGCTCTACGAGAGGACAATAAAGTTCTCAACGGGAATAGCTATCGGAACGGGCATAGGTCTCCTAATGCTATGGTTAGCTTCACTAACGACCTAAAATTAAGGTGAATACGTATTGAGGAGATCCCATACCAAGCTAAAATATTCATTAATAATTTTTTTAATAATTACTATCCTTTTTCTTCCGACAGTTTCTGCTTCCCCCGGAAGCTCCACGCCAGCCTCCGACGTAGAAGTAATTAAAAAATTTATAGGCAATAACACAGCCGCCGTATTAAGCCATGTGAGGACTCTTTCTTCCTACGGCTCTAGAGTTGTGGGGACTCAAGGCTTCTATGAAGCTAGAGATTATATAGCGTCGATTATGAGCAATCTGGCTGATGAAATATATTACCAGAACTTCACAGTAGCTGTGCCACGCTACGATATAGACTTCTCCTATAGCGTAGACGGTAATAACTATAGAGCCAAAATATATGCAATCCTTCCTAATGGCTTCTCTCTAGGTCAGATTGGGGATATAGAGGGAGAACTAGTTTATGTAGGATCCGGCGAGCTTGATTCATATAGAAACATGAATGTTAATGATAAGATAGTTCTCATAGACTTCGAATCAGAGATAAACTGGCTTAGATACGGGAGCATACTAGGACCCCCCAAGGCATACATCTTCATCGAGCCGTACGTTCGAGGAGCGACATTTAACGATTCACTGGGTACCGAATTTACGAGAAAAGACGTATATGGACAATACGTCTCCATCCCAATAAATACGCCTAGATTCTACGCAAGGATTAGTGATATTAAACATATTCTATCGTTGCTTGAAAATGGGAAAACGATCAAGGGTAAAATACGTGTGAGGGCTGAATGGCGCCTGGTCAAGGCATGTAATATAATAGGCTACATTAAAGGCACAGTTTTTCCCGACGAGGTATTAATTGTAGCTGCACACTATGACTCCTACTCTATAGTCCCCGAAATTTCTCCCGGAGCGGATGAAGCTCTTGGAATAAGCTTTATGCTAGAACTAATGAAGTTCTTCAGTATAAATAGGCCGAAAAGATCGATACTTTTCGTAGCATTATCCGGACACTGGGAAGGCTTGGCTGGAGCAAGGATTTTCACAAAAAACATAATCTTAGGGAGAACTTATAACGTGAAATTATTCATATATCTGGCTTTTTCGGCATCTGGAAGCGAGCTTGCAATTCTCCATGCAGGACGATTCTACTTTAATCCAACGGCGGGAATAGAGTATCACAGAGCTGGAGTGCTAGATAAACTCAACCTCTACATAGGACAATTAAAGATAAAACTGTATGGAGGAGAAAGGAGCGTAGAGAGTTTCATATATCCCGGCTACGCTTGGCTCAACATAATATATGGGGATCCTCTCTCAATCTTCGATAGCGAGGCCTTTACACTCGCTGGAGGATACGGTCTAGCCTTCTACGTTCCAGGTCCAAGGCTGTACTGGGGTACGCCCTACGATGAATATTCCAAGTTTAAAGAGAATTTCGAGAATAACGTAGTTTCAAGGAAGTCAAACTTCCTAGAAGCCTCAGCCTCATTAATATATATGCTGGCAAACGACCTAGAGCTTAACATTAAGGAGCCAAGCTTCCGTCTTTTTGATACAAACTATGGTGGCTTCTCCACAATCAGGGGACGCGTATTAATATACAACTTAAGCACGGGATGGTATACCCCAGTACCTAATGCTATTGTCAGATTAAGGGTAATAGCCAGCATGCCTAATTCATTTGGCCTCGGAATATACGGTGGATACCCCAAAATAAAGGCCGAATACGTGGAGGGATACTATACTACATCTGGAAGCATAATTAACATAACTGATAGCAAGGGCGAATTCACAATATATGGGATATCGCCGTCAGCCCTCCTGGGAACGGAGTACCTTCCGAGCATAAGGTACAGCTATATAATAGAGGCGTGTATCCTCAATGAAAGAGGCGAGATAGAATACTACAGCGACCTAGGAGTACACAGCAGAGATGTAGTGTTTGAAATCAATAGGGAAGAAGAGATGGTAAACCATGTTATTTTCAGATGCGGTTCAATAATTGCTTATTCGATAATAGAGCCTGAAACTCTATCAATACCGAAAATATTTAGGCTTGAGGTAAGGGACGCATTAAGCCACATGACCCCGCAATTTTACGGAAGCACTTTCTACTCATTCAGCGAGGGATATAGCGCTTTCATAGTATTTTCGAGACCAGATACCCCCATTGAAATATTTATAGTATCGAGAAGCCCCCTAACAGGCGAACCCAAGCCGCTGGTTTTCCTAAACAATGTAAGCAGAGGACTTAGAGCTGAATATGGTCGTAGCACCTACCTGAAGTTCTCATTCATCCAGATAGCAGAAGATCTTTACAATATATGTTCGGAACGCTATAGCATGTTTTATAGTCAGGGGATAAGGAACCTTGAAGTAGAGGATAACCTTAACAGCATAAGACTGTATCTGGATAAGGCTAGGGAGAAGGTTGCCTTAAACGAATACACTCAGTCCATGATTCTAGCGCTGGAGGCTTGGAAGCTAGCTAGAGAAGTATACGTGAAACTGTATTACGAAGGTTTAAACATAAGGTTTTCAATAATATTTGTATTTATTCTCCTAATACCCTTTATCTACTTCTTTGAGAGGCTCCTCTTCATGTACCCCGATATTAAAAGACAGACGCTAGCGATGGTTTCAATTTCTATAGTAATAGTTGTATTCCTATACCTCATGCATCC
>QMRD01000199.1 GCA_003649225.1 Thermoprotei archaeon
ATACCATTCGGGAGAGAATTTGTAGAAAAGCAGATCTTCTAGAGGTCTGTTAAACATTATGGTGTATCCACCGTAAAAGTCGAGACCCTTAACGTAGACGTTAGGTCCTAGATTGCTGACGTAAGCTAAAGCTGGCAGGATAGGTAATATAATTATGATGTAATCCACCATGTTTAAATTCTTCTTACTTTCTCTTTTTTCTTTTTTGATACGATTATGTGCTAGATTTATTATGAAAGCTATAATGAGAATATAAAATACTGCAATTGCACAGTTATCTGCCATATCATAGTTTTCGTATATCAAGAATAGACCCATTGATATTATTAGTGCTATGTATATTGCATACAAGTTCTTTAGTAAAATAGGGCAAACGTTTGAACGTAAGATAGGTGTATCTTTCTCTAATGCTATAAGTAATTTTAATAGCAAGGACGACGTGATATAAGGAAGAGCTAACGTAATGTTTACGTAGAAGAAGTTAGCTAGGAATAATGAAGGAATGTGAGTTATAAACGAAGCTAGGATGAAGCACCGTTTTCGGCTTTTAACGTACAGGTAAAGTATTAAACAGAGTAGAAGCTCGTTGAGTATGAGAATTACAAGGAGAACCCCAGATATCAATAGAATAGCGTTAATATCGCTGTAATTTAGGTACGGTACTACATCATACTGGAAAAGAAAGATGAATGTATAACATACCATTACATCGAGCAGTATTATTTCCAAGCTAACTATTCTATGAAAGGATATCTTGCTGTAACGTGTAAGTTTTCTCAAATATGAACCATAGTTAAGCATGGCTATCTGCCCGAATTTAATAGTATCCGGAACTTTGAAACATTTCTCAATATAACATTTATAATTAATAGTGTTTCTAAAGCCAATGTTAGACATGTAATGGCTATCCCTAGTTTCACATTTAGCGGCGTTTCGTACTCTAATGTTACTTTATCGGAGAACACATCGGTTAAAAGCATAAATGGCAATTGAGGCTGAGTTTCCGTTAAATATAATTTTATCTCAGCTGCGCTCGTTTTCCAAGATCTATAGTAGATGATTTTTAATTCAACTCGAGTTTGCTTACTATTAACTGATATACTTATTAATCTTGGATTTTTAAAGTAAATATCTAATGTGTTTGTTTCATTAAAGGCGTATAATGAAAAAATGCTGTTTTCATACTTCTTTGTTAGGTACTTACTGAATACCTTATCGTATGCTGTATTCTTTATCGTAATCACGTAGTTTACGCCTATTTCATCAAGGTATTGCATTATGGTATTATTTGATAATGTAACTATGTATCTGCCGAAGAATAGGTTGTTCTCGGTGTTAACTATTTCTGTTACTATGTAGTCTACTGGCGGATAGGGGCCAATGTAGTTTCTCTCGGCAAAGATGGGTAGCGAGAACATGAATGATGACGCTATGTTTTCTGGATTTGATATAGCTGATGATAGCGGCTGTATGGATGCTGATGCAAGCCATGTTCCAGCTGCGTCCTGTACTAGTATTCGACTTGACTCACTGATGTTATCATTTATGTATTTAGCTAAATCCAATAGCTCCTCTCTAACATAATTTGGCATAAAAATTAGCCTGCATCCATTTACTCCCACAGATAGTTCTGTGCTTAAGATATGATTTACGAATGGTATAGCGAGCACTAGAATTAATATCAGTTCCGGCTTTATTTGGTGTACCTCTACTCTGTTTAATATTTTAATCAGAGTATCTGTTGCTAGAACTATCCAGAAGAACCTTAAGTTTAGTATATACCGGTAATAGAACAGGTATTTCCTGAACGGTATAGCCATGAAATATTCGTAGAGCTGTTCCCCGTAGGGAAGCAGCGTGAAGAGCATTCTATGGAATTGGGGGCCTAGACATATCAGTAGAAGTACTATAACATAGTATTTCAGTAGCTTTTTATCGGTAAATACTAGTCCAGCTAAGCCAAGTACGAATACTAGTGGATGTACCATGTACAGCACTATTGATCTAATAACGTAGCTGTAGTGTAGAGCCCATATATCGTATGTTTTATCGTACACTGCATAATAGGCGTGTTCGGTAATGAACGGTATTACGAGAAATGCCGATACGCCTACTGCAAATAATAGAACTATAGAGTATAGGGCTAATCCTCTAAGAATTTTACTAAACATCTTAATGAAGGCTAGCATATTGCCTTTAACAACTAAATTGTATGCATTTTTCGGGGATGTAAATCTAATAATTGTAAGGGCGTCTAAGAGCAGGAATGGTATCAGGGAGGTTGAATGGGATAGTATACCTAAACCCATGAATAGACCTGCCAAGCTTAGCAGAAGGATGCTGGTCTCATCTCTATAGTTTTTCCTTGAGAAGGCTAGGTAGACCAGCGTAGACGATATAAAGTACATAGCTACGGATAGTGTCTGACCAATAAATCCGACGTATATGCATGTTACGTATAGGCCGCAGCTCATATATTCGCCGGAATACGCGAGCGAAGATAGGAATGCCGATATTAAGGCTATCTTTCTACCATATAGTATGCGGGTATATACGTAAAAGGCAACTACGGGGAGCACGTAAGACAACGCAACCGTAGTATTATATGCTAAGAAAAGGGGGTCTTTTATGAAAGGCGTAATCACGTAGTAGATAGCCTTAGTAATAAAGTATGGTAAAACATAGTACTGGAATGCTAGCCCGAGGAAATTGAAGTGACATGGAACCCATACTTCAAGGCCATTGATATAGTGAATGTAAAACCACGACCACGTTACATGTAATGGATGATGCATTGAATACAGCATTCTTCCGCTAAATATGCTTCTAATGGATAAAAGGCATAGCAGAGAGAGTAGAACAATATCAATGATATAGCTGGTAAGGCACCTATTTTTCATACTAAGCTTTTAACCGATAACACATAAAAGGATAATGCCTTTAATCGTACAGTAAACTACTATATCTTGATACTCCGCCTCTATTAAATGCTACCAGAATATTTTACAGTATCATAAATCCATATCTTGGTAATTGGATATAGTATTGGAAAACGTAATAGCGTATTGGGAT
>QMRD01000200.1 GCA_003649225.1 Thermoprotei archaeon
GAGGAATATCTATTTCTCAAGTCCATGGGAATTAAGGACTATCCATCGGATAAGGTGCTTTTAATAGAGAATTATGTCGATGAATATGGTAGGCACTACGTGATATTCCACTCCCTCCACGGCAGAAGGACGAACGATGCATTATCGAGAGCATATGCCTATGTAGCTAGCAGGAAGGTTGGTAGAAACGTTGGTATAGCCGTCACCGACCACGGCTTCGCATTAATCTTTCCGCCTAACGTTAAGCCTAAAATAAATGTGTCCGACGTTACATCCGATAACATCGATAGTATACTAAGGGAAGCCGTTAAGAATACCGAGTTAATGCAGAGAAGATTTAGACATGTTGCAGTTAGGAGCCTAATGATACTTAGGAACTATAAGGGTCATGAAATTAAGGTCAGTAAGCAGCAATTGTCGGCTAGAACGCTGCTTCAAGTGTGTTTAAACATACCGGATTTCCCTGTAGTCAAAGAGACATTTAGAGAGATACTTGAGGACTTTATGGATATACGACATGCAAAGGAAGTTCTAAGAAGAATAGAGAGGGGAGATATTAAGGTAGTTGTTCTTCCGGAAAACGATGTTCCTTCACCATTCAGCCATAATATAGTGTTGCTAGGGCTATCGGATGTGGTGCTAATGGAGGATAAACGGCTTGTGCTCGAGAGACTGCATGAAATCATTATGGCTAGAATCTCAAAAAGCATTGGTCAAGCCGTAATATCGAGACATCTGCGGTAACCTAAGAATGCCGTGTTGGTGACCTGAGTTTATTGAAATTTAGGATGGTTACTGGAGGCATACATATAAGGTTTGCGACAAGTATTTATACCTTAGTATACTATGGTATAAATATGGCTACCACTACTATTAAAATATCCGTTAAAACTAAAAGGCTTTTAGATCGCATGAAGATGTTTAAAAATGAAAGCTATGAGGATGTTATTCTTGATCTAATTGAAGACCACCTGGAACTTAATCCAGAATTTAAGAAGGAACTGGAGAAAGCAGCTGAAGAGGTTAAAAAGGGAGAAACTCTGCCTCTAGCAAAGGTGTTAGAGGAAATTGAGATTGGAGATTGAATTTACTAAAAGTGCATTGAAAGATTTGAAAAGTTTACCTAGAGATATCCAAGAAAGAGTTATAGGCGTCTTACTTAGGATCCGTAGCAATCCTTACAAGTACTCTAAAAAGTTGGCTGGTACCGATTTTTATAGGGTAAGAGTTAGAGATTATAGGATAATAAATTGGATAAGTGATAAAATTTACGTACTTAAAATAGCGCATAGGAAGAAAATTTACAGATACTTTTAATGGCTTCGCTGGAAGGCTATGGAAAGAATAATTAACTTGATGTCAAAATATAATTATTGAGAATATGAGTTTAGCGTTTAAAGAATATATTTGTCCTTTTAATCATATTAATAGTGAAAATCCAAGCGACGAGGAAATACTGAGATATACCCATGCACTAGAGGAGGTTATTGAGGAAATAGAGGAAAGCGAGCTGAGCGATGAGGAGAAAGGTATCATACGTAGCAAGGCCATGGAACTTGCTGAAAAAGGGTATGTATTTGTTACGGCGCTGGTTGATAGGGAATCGAAAGGTATATCAGGAGTATGGAGGATTATCACCCGCCGTGGCCTTTTTGCCGTAAGAGATAGACATAAGGTGCTTTTATATATCATTGCAGTAGAAGAGGTATATAAGAATGGTATGCTGAGGTTAAATGCTTCATGGATTGAAAGCGTTAGGGAATAGTCATGTTATATATGAAGCATGGTAAGATTGTAGGGTTAGGTATATTTCTCGAGGATATAGATTCCCTTGTAATTGCAGATCTCCATATAGGGTATGAGGAGACGCTAGCAGAACAGGGTATTCACCTCCCACAAAGCCAGTACTTTAAGATTAAGGAAGCCGTAGAGGAGATGGTTGAAAAGACGAATCCCAGCAGGATAATAATAGATGGGGACGTGAAACACGAGTTCGGCGCAGCAACTAGACAGGAGTGGTCGGAGGTACTTGACCTAATAGAGTTTCTCCAGGAAAACGTCAAGGAGATCATTGTGGTAAGGGGAAACCACGATAACTTTCTAATACCAATACTTAAACGTAAAGGAATAGAGTTATATGACCCCTTCTATGCTATCGAAAATTATTACTTCACTCATGGACATAAGGATTTAACTATTGATGCAGCTAACTATGAATACATAATTCTCGGCCACGAGCATCCAGCAGTATCGATTAGAGATGAACTAGGCATTAAATATAAGTTTAAATGTATTCTTGAAGGTAAGGTTAATGATCAAGTAGTCGTCATCCTACCAGCACTATCGCCGCTAATGCCCGGATCCAGTGTGAATGAGCTAGATAGCGGGCAGCTGTTATCGCCGTATCTGAGAAGGATAGATATTAGTGACTTCGAAGTATATGTCGTCGACCCGGAGGTAGGTATATACGACTTCGGCAAGCTGAAATATCTGCGATCACAATATATTGAAATTTAAGGTAGCTTCCTATTCTTCAGTAACTCATTCTCAGAAGCAGGGTACGGGTTCAGGCGGAGTATATCTGGTATATCTAGGGATTGTTTACAAGAGATAATAAACTTAGTATTAAGTACTTTAGCTAAGGCGACATAAACTATCTCACTGATATCTAGGCTCGTTTTGTGATATATATTTATAGATTCCAGCTCAACCCTTAAGTCTATTGAGTGAATTCTAGTCGAAGGAATGTATTTGAACATGCATGAAACTGCATCGTGTACTTTAAATTTATTAAGACCGAGCTCATTGACGCTATACCAATATAGGTAATGGAAGAAGCATGCTGGAATATGATAATCGATCTCCTCGCTCAGCATCATATCAACAAGCTTTAATCCATAATCCCTATAGGGGTTATGTTTATCTAATGCAAGAGCAATTACTTCATGTGAAATTACTACAGAAAAGCCTCTTTCAACTATCCTGCCTATAAACCTGCTGTATCTATTAAATGCTTGCTCCAACTTCTATACCCTCTCCAAATATTTTTCTAAGTTTATCTTTAACAGAAA
>QMRD01000201.1 GCA_003649225.1 Thermoprotei archaeon
AACTGGGATCGATACTTCCTCGTAAGCTTTAGGTTTATTAAATCTAAGGGCGAGGAGATAACTCCCGATGCAATGGAGATAGCCTGTGAGGGAGATAAGCTAATATTAACGGAGTACGTCAACGTGTGGCTTAAGGAGGGCACATATACTCTAACGCTGGTACAGTATAGGGGTGCTGACGTAAAGCCCCTGGAGGCTGTAGTCTTTAAGGTTGATGGACCCAAGTCCTTCACGGTCGACTGTAGGGTCTACGACCTGAAAATCAACGTGGTCGATCCGCTGGGAATAGCTGTATCAGGCATCACAGCATCCACCGTTCTACCTGACGGTGAAGTTCTAACAGTACATGGAGATGGATCCGTTCTATTAGGTAAGCTTCCAGCTGGGACGTATAATGTTAGGGTAAGCTGTCTATTCTATGATAGGTTTATTATGGTTGAGCTGACGGAGGATAGGGAGATAACTGTTGTCGTTCCATTTTCAGCAACTATTATAGCTATTCTTCTTGCAGCCTTCGGTTTAGGCGGCGGCGTCCTGTACTACAGTAGGAGGAAGCCTTGTGCTAGGGAGAAGGTTGCGTTTAACATGTTTGGAAAGCAGATAGTGGATGAGCTGTCGGGAATATCTAGTGCAGCTAAGAATCTTCTCGATGAAACCTTAAAGTTGGGAGATATGTTGTCAAGGTACTATAGGGCTAAGGCTATGCGGGACTTTCTAAACGATAAGATCGCTAGGGCTGAGGCTAGTAGGGATGAGTGTATTAAGTTCTACGAGGATATTGCAAGGCGCGCTGAGGCTGCTGGAGACTATACCCGTAGCTATATGGCGAATAGAGGTTTAAAGGCTGCCATCAACATGTATGATAGGATCCTATCGAGGCTTAGAAGCAGGCTTAAGGAGGCTGAGGATGAGATAGCTAAGCTGGATGTCCAGTTATCTGAGTCGAAGAGTAGGCGTAAGCTTCTCCTCGATGACCTAGCTATTAGGGTTGGTAGGGCTCTGGATCTACTCAACAGAATTCTGGCCTTGAATCCTGCGTGCTTTACGTGTGATGAGATATATAGGCTGTATAAGGAGGTCATGGATATAAGGGACGGCATTATAGATAAGGCGATAAGTGAGTACGAGAGCAAGCTGAATGGAGTTAAAAAGAACCTCTCCCTGAAGCGGGATGAGCTTGCTGAGGCTAAACGTAACATTTTGAGGATTAAGCGTGGGATTGATGAGGCGGGCGATTACGTTAGAAACATATTTCATGACATGGTCTCCGACGGGGAGGGGAGGGACTATATAGAGCTCTGCGGAGTTAGGATAAACTTAACCGATAGAGTTGATGAGTTCTTTAGAAGGTTTAACTCGTTCAGGAGGGAGCTACGTAAGGTTATTAGGGATTACTGGAGGGGCGTTAAGAGGCTTACTGAGGAGGAGAGTAGAATTAGGGATCTTGAGGCCGATATAAGGGCTCTTGACGAGATGGCGTCCGAGCTTAGGAGGAATATTGGATCTCTTAAGGCTATGCGGGATAAGGTGGATAAGCTTGCTGATGCCTTAGAGGAGAAGTATAGGAGCTGCGAGCTGGAGCTGAGGAGGTGTAGGGATAAGGTTGACCGGCTGCTTCGTAATGAGATAGATGAGCTTACTAAGTTAATTAGGGAAGCTGCCTCTGAGAGGGGCGAGTGTAGAAGGAAGATTGAGGAGTACCGCAACATACTCGGGTCGCTGAACGACCTAGATAAGCATTTCCGCGGGCTTAAGGAGAATATTGAAGAATATAAGAGCAATCCGCCGTGTAGACCTGATCTGATAGATAGGGTTAAGGGCGCACTCCTCCCATTGGATGATATTATTTCTGAAATTGAAGGTGTGCTTGAGGACCTCAACTCGTTTAATGAACGTGTTAAAGAATACATTGATAGGGGCGAGCAGACATATGCAAGGCTTGATGAAGCTGTAGATGATATTGTTAGCCTGAGGAGTAGAGTAGATGTTTACAGGGCTAAGCTTCGAGCCGTTAAGACGCGTGAGGAGTGCTGGGAGATATGGAGAAGCTACCTGAAGGATAAGAGTAAGGTTTTAACTAAATATTATAGTGCGTCCGGAAGCTACAGGTCGCTTCCCGATCCATCAGACCTTGAAGGAGAAGTGAAGGAGTTCTCTGATAAACTAACGGAATTTAGGAGAAGGTTTGAGAATATAAAGAAGAACTTTAAGAAGGCTATGGCTAGAGAAAGGCTTTGGGACTTCCTATCCAGCGAGGAACTTAAGGCTATTGAGGAGGAGGAAGATTTCATAAGGGCTATACGAGAGGCTCTTGAGAATGCTATTGAAGTTATGGAGAGCTGCCAGAAAGCTGTATCTACCGGACAGTATCTTGGCGAAAATACTGTGAGAATCGAGAGTGAGGGTATAGGACTGGATGGAGTTAAGGAGGTAACTGAAAAGATTACATCAGTGCTTAGGCTCCTGGAGAAGCCGAGGACGCCGGGGGATGTCCTTAGGAAACTTTCAAGTGCTTTAAATTTAATGCCGGGATCCAGGTACGCCCCAATCTTGAGTGCATACGCTAAGGTAATGGAGATATTTGCATCTGCCTTAGATAGGCTTTCAGACATGATTTGGAGGCTTGCGGCAGAGGAGATCGAGATCACAGAGATAGAGAAACCTATACTTACTGAGAACGACGTCCTATACGATGACTTCAGCGAGATATGGAGTAGGGTGAGAAAAGAGATTGAAGACAGAGTTAGGGTGACAAAAGCCGCTATAGACTATGAATCTCGGATAAATATGCTTACAAAAAGCAGAATAATTAAAGAGCTATCAAGAATCATTAGGGATCCTTAACTCTCTTCTACTTTTTCCCTTGTATTGTTTTTAATAATATAATTTATATTCATATTCCGACCATTATATATTGATGAAAATCCACATTGTATCCTTAATTGTAGCTTTAATAGGGCTTGTAGCAGCTATAGTTGCCCTCTTCCTGCCGTGGTTTACAGTGAAGGTAGCGTTTCTATCGTTTGAAATGAGTTTATACGACATGATATCCGCT
>QMRD01000202.1 GCA_003649225.1 Thermoprotei archaeon
AATATTTACGTGTTCCTTAATAGACTTCACTACTGAGTCAGTAAGATTCTCGCTTACTCCTAAACTGCCACCTACCATTATTGCATCAGTACCTGCCTTCTCTGCCTCACAAGCTATGCGTACGGCATTGTATGGTGTAGTCTTATCAGGGTCTATTAAAGTCATATGAAGCTTTTCTCCTGAATGAATTTTTCTAAGGATATATTCCTCTGTTTTTCCGATTTTCATATAAACCCCTCTATTTCTTTATAATATTCATCGACAAACTTGCCGTAGTAGTCGACTTTATCTAGTCCTTCTTTTATCTGGAAAGAGTATTTTAGACCACAGTTTCCGCAGACGACAACTACGGTATCATCTTGACTCTTTATACTAACCGTACGTTTTCCGCACTTTGGACACATAAATACCTTAGGTATCCTCTTTTTTGGCCTCAGTACTACTTTTTTCCTGCGTTTCCTCCTCCCCATGACGTATTCACCGTAGCTCTTGCATGCACCTCAATAAATATTCATATTCACTACTAATATTTATTGGTAAAATGTTTTCACGAAGAATCATCACATATCTTTCATTGGCCTCATCCTTCATTAACATTCCTCGAGCAATTATTTCCTGACCCTTAATTTCATCCTTTACAAAGTCCAATATACTGAATATTGTTTCTCTGCTATACTCTTTCTTCATAAGTTCATTAACTTGAATCCCAGTAATACTCTCGAAAACTCCATAGTTATTTGAAACCGCAATTAGCCTATTCAGGCCTGTATCGAGAATAAACCTTAAAGCAACCATTGCTTGATTTCCCGTAACATCACACTTTATTTCAGATCTTAAAATAGCGCCTCTCACCTCCCAATTCTTCCCTAAAGAATCATCATCAATTATCATTGTTCTCTTATAGATACCTTCAGTTTCAATGGTGTTCTTCTTATTTACCAATAAAGAAGACCAGGGATTTGTTCGATATACTTTAATGGCTTTTAATTCAGTCAAATCCACAGATTCTACAGTAACATTGGAGAATAAGATTTCTGTTAAATTTCCTAAAATATCTCTGCCAGCTATTAAGGGAAAAACTAAATTATATTGCTTTATGTAAAGAAAACATTTTCCCATACGATATGGCTCTACGTATACGACCTCTCCCGAAATGTCTAAATCCATCTTTAGTAACTTCGATGTTTCCTCATATTTCTTATTCAGTTTTTCCTTAATTGCATTATCCTCAATGTTAACCTTAAAGAAAAACGAATAAGGCGTATACTTTATTAGCAGATAATTATGTTTAGTTTTGCTCAGACAAACATTTTGTAGAAAGATAAAATCACCATCCTTTATATCTTCGCTTCTCTGATCGATTACATATGGTATATATAAGTTAACTATATTACCATTAAGATCTAGTCCCCTAATATAGAGAATCTTGTCCGAATTTCTGTTCAAGTATTTTACCCTTTTCACTAAAACCGTTATATCTTGTCCTACAAAGTCCTTTGGAATTAAGCCTTTATAGTCTGGAAATTTGTCAGATGAAGGCATAACCTCAACAGTACCATCTTTCCCGAGAGAAATTTCGACAGCCCTACGATACTTCTTTGATATAGCTTTCCTTATCGCTAGCACAGTGCCTAGTTTTATTTTACCTATTAGATAATCAATTTCATCATTCCATAGCGTTAACGTTATACTTCCCGTTTTATCGGCAATAGCTATTTTCCATATTTTCTTTTCTTTTTCACCCCTTTTAAATTTCTTTACGGGATCTATTTTTATAACTGTACCGATAAGGTCTATATTCCTGAGACCGGGTATTATATCACAAATATTTAACTTTGATACCTTAAAAACATCAGAAGATGGAATCTTAACACCTAGCTCTCTGGCAATTATTAATATGGCAGCCTCTTCATCTATAAGATTGCCGAATTCCGCAATTTTCTCTTTGATCATTTCATATAATTTCGCTCGCGTGATCTGCGGTTTTTCCTTGATAATTAAACTCATTAGGTAATCTATGTCCACGATATACACCTGTTTCATGCATTAAACGAAAGCTTCTAGTTTATGATTATCATCGAAGGTAATAAAGGCCTTGGTTATAGTATATTCAACTTATACTCATGTATTATATATTCCACCCAGTTAAGTAAAGGGTAATTGTAAGAAATGCCCCGGCCGGGATTTGAACCCGGGTCTCTGGCTCGAGAGGCCAGTATACTTTAGGCCCCCGCAGGGCTGACCTGGCTATACGACCGGGGCTTATCTAAAATACAATAAAAGAACAAAATATATTTTATCTTAGCTTCTAAGCCCCTCTCGGAATACTAATCTTTTATTTTGCTACATCGATCGAATGCATCAATAATCGAGAAATTAAGGTAAAAGTATTACATGTGATTAGCTGAGTGCAGATCAGCGAGGACATAGTAATGATGTATTACGCTAGGTTAATGTAAAGCCCACATACAAAACATATAAAAATATAAGGGTAATAAGTTCTATATACGCATGAATAAGTCTGGAGATGATAACCTTGACAACTAAGGGTACATGGGAAATAGGTGAAATATACTTTCCTTTCACGGAAGCATTTAAGATAAGCCTTGAAAACATAAAGAAGAGATTCGTTAGAGCAGCCATAACAACAGCAGCTGTTGTATTGGGGATAGCTTTCCTTAATTCATTAATGTTTATGTCAGCGATAACTAGAATAGCCCTACCTGAATCCCAAGCGCAAGCTCAAGCATACCAATTATGGCTCTTATTTATATCATTGCTCGTATGTGCCGTAGGAATTACCAATAGTATGTTGATAGCTGTCGCAGAAAGATACAAGGAAATTGGAACAATGAAAACACTAGGCGCTCTTGACAGGCATATACTTATAATGTTCCTGAACGAATCAATAATAATTGGCGGTCTCGGCGGAATACTTGGATATATCTTTGGCCTTATCGCAGCCATAGTCTATGGCATTGCTACACTAGGCGTAGGTTTCGGTGAAATCGGCCTAGCTCTCTCTCAACCTGCAGAATTACTACCGTTCCTCTC
>QMRD01000203.1 GCA_003649225.1 Thermoprotei archaeon
TTATGATTTCGCAATATACTATGGAAGGAAATATAGCTTTAGGGATGTAGGTAGAATAGCCGTAGAAATATCCGATAAAATGAATGTTCCACTTGAGAAAATCGATATACTTGTCCTCGATAACGCGGATCCCGAGACGGCATTAAAGGCAGCCATGGGTATTCCAATATATTGGGATGACGAATACGAGCTATTCGAATACAGGTATAGATGCCTGAGGGAGGCGCTGGATCTAAGAGTAAGCAGGAGCTTAATTAACACCTAGTTTTCTTCTATACTTACTTCAACGGGTTTCGCTAATCTATCGTATCGTTGATGATACTACTTCCATAACGAATTTCCTAGCTTTCTCCAAGTCTTCCTCGCTAGGTCTACCCTTACATATTCCACCCACTAGCTTGAGAGGCCCAGGATTCGAGAAGCCTCTACACCCGAATACTCCAACTATTTTGGCATTCTTTTTCCTAAGCTTTCTCTTAAGAGCTTCATCACACCCGTTTAGAATGGGGATTTTTGGTGCTCCACTGGTATAGAATATGAAGACGGGCTTGCCCTTCAGCTCAATTTTATCTAGGAGACTGAATATGGACCTATGGTGTCTCCCATAGTAGATTCCGGAGCCAAAGCCGATTATATCGTATCTTCTAATCAAATCCTGATCGACGTCAAACGGTTTAAGTATCTCTGCGTCAACAGCCTCGGTCATGCCTTCGGCAACTTTAAGGGTATTACCGTGGTGAATGGATATACAGACTAGAAGCACCTTAGCCATGATTAAGAGTTCACATACTACGGATAAAAGCATTGCTACTTTTCAACTACAATAGACCTCTGCTTTATGTTTATAAATGCCTCCTTCTCGAGGCCGACAATAGCACCACACTTAGGACACTTAACATCATCACCCACCTTCACTGTGTAATCCTCTATTATCCTCTTCCTCCAGCAGTGCCACAGCCTCCCTTCCCCGACCTTAAGATAAACGAAAAGAAGTGTTCCACACCTAGCACACCTAATCTTCAATATTTTCGGCACCCTTATTCTCCCTACTGAATTTTAGATTCATGCTATTTAAACCTAACAGGCAATTCGCACCTAACTACTCCATTCGATTTCTCCAAAGGAACATACAATAGAGATTTAAGCTAGTCCTCTGAAGATAAGGAGAGGTTACTAAGCTGAGTGGGTCAGCCACTTATATTAATGGCTTAATATTAATTATTTCCTAGCGGGGGAGTAGTGGGAAAATATGGAAGAAAAAGTCGCCTACCTTATGAAGGTAAGGAAGTATTATGCTGAAGAGGGGATGAGGGAGTGGAGACGATTAGTAAAAGATCCCTATCATAGGCTAGAGTACGATACTACAATGCATTTTCTGGAAAGGTATCTTCCAAGTAAGGGACTTATTCTAGATGCTGGCGGCGGGCCAGGCAGATATACGATAGAACTAGCGAGGAGGGGCTATAGGATGGTGCTTCTTGACTTAACTCCTGAGCTACTTAAAATAGCTAAGAGACATATTAGACGAGCAGGAATACAGGCGATGGTAGAGGGGATAGTAGAGGGCACCATAACCAATCTTTCAATCTTTAATGATGAATGTTTTGATGCCGTATTATGTCTTGGCGGAGTGCTATCTCACCTAGTGAGAAAGAGTGATAGGGTGAAGGCTATAGCTGAGCTATCCAGGGTCGTAAAGAGAGGCGCTCCCCTATTTATATCGGTAATAGGCAGGCTAGCGGTCCTGATGCGCGGACTAGCAGATTTCCCCGACTTAATATGTGAGGATGTGTTTATCAAAATAAGGGACAGCGGCGACTACTACGGAAAGAGAGGTTTTGCTCCCTGCCACTTCTATCTGCCGGAGGAACTCATAAAGGAGCTTAAGGATCAAGGGTTAGAATTACTTAAAATAGTTGGTCTCGAAGGCATAGCCTCTACGCGTCGAAGGGAGATAAACAGGCTTTATAGAAAAATACCTAAAGCCTATAAAATCTGGTGGAAAACCCACCTTAAAACATGTACTCATCCAGGGGCTATTGCAATAAGCGAACATATACTCGCTGTTTGTACTAAACCCTAAAGATATGTTAAATCCTAAAGCTATAGCTGATTCTATTCGATAAAGTGAAGATATTAAGGATACATCTGTCCTAGCATTAGAATAAGTGCATGAACTTGTAGGGAGTCTATATTAAAGCTACACATAAGTAATGTCTAGATATACAGAGGAAAATCAATGATGTGAATAATTCCAATGTCTAACAAAAATGTTAGGTTATGGAAACATTTTTTAGTTCCATAGAACATTAATTCTCTATGGAGAGGCTTATTAAGGAGGCATTAAGCTTAGGCATTGATCCTGAAACTTACCTCAGGGAGGTATTTCAAAAGCTAATTCTGTACAGTTACGTAATTAATAATTTAGGTAGCTACTACGTCTTCCAGGGAGGAACAGCCTTAAGGCTATTCTACAATTCTCCTCGATTCTCATTAGATATGGATTTTAGCCTCATTAATCGTAGCCTAACAAAAGCCATGGAGGATTCTACGAAAGTTCTAAATACTCTCTCCCACATCCTCGCCCCATACAAGGTAGAAGTTTCTAAATCTAGGGAAAAAGCCTTATTTGAGGAAAATTTCTATAGATTTTTCTACACGTTTAACACGCTTGGAATTATTAGGAGAAAAATAAGAATTAAGCTCGAAATCGCTGAAAGGAACTACATGAACGTTTCATTTAGTAGAAAAATTCTAGCATTAGAGTTCCCTATTCATACCTCCATAGGATTAATTGTTAAAAGTCCAGCACAGCTCTTATGCGATAAAGTTACTTCCCTCGCTGGCGGCTTCCATAGGGGATACATTAGATGGAGGGATATCTTCGACATATATTGGCTTAAAACCAAGATCAATGCTAGGATAGATTCCAACTATTTAAAGCAGGAATTCGGATCATATATTGAAACGAAGGAAGACTTAGAAAAACTAGTATCTAAGCTTAAGGCTCTTTCCGGCAAGGAATTAGGCGAGGCAA
>QMRD01000204.1 GCA_003649225.1 Thermoprotei archaeon
AGACCATAGGGCCCCTCTATATAGACGTGAATTCGCTTGGCGAGGGAGTTAAAAGATGTATCCTAGCATACTTAGCCATAGAGTACCTAAATCCGAGAGTAGTATTGTGGGATGATATAGAGGTTGCAGTACATCCAAGCCTACTAGAGACAATGCTAAAGTGGCTCGCAAATTCGGGAAGACAAGTCGTTTTAACGACACACAGTATAGACGTCCTACATACCCTCACGAGAATACAGCCTAAGGATCTAAAAGTTATAGTACTCAAGAAGAGTAGAGAGGATGTTGTTCAGCATCAATCACTAACCTTAGATGAAGTCGAGGATCTCTTCGAATCAGGAATCGATTTAAGGAAGATTATTGAGGAGCTTAAACTATGAGAATCGTGGAGGCTGGTTTAAAGGGTAAGGTTCATGCCTTTATTCTAACAGGAAAAGGCCTAGAGACATAAGAATAATGAGCGAGTTAGCCAGTAAATATAATCATAGCAAGATACTTAAGTATCCAGTACTACCTATTGGAAGAGCCACAGTTTAATAAAAATAAACCTTAAGATGATAGTGAGTGAAGAAGTACTATTGGTATTGATACTTATGCACATGCTATGAGAGGATGATGTTCATGGAGATAGTTTATAGGCCTATTGGTGTTATAAGGACTCCATTTAAGAGTCCGGTTGGTGTTCCGATACAGCCGCCAGCTGGAAGGGGAGTTAGGGGTGTTGTTGAGGTTTTCCCAGAGTACGTGGAGGGGTTAAAGGATCTGGAGGGCTTCTCATACATCATATTGATTTACCACTTCCATCTGGTTAAGAGGTACTCGTTAAGGGATACTCCGTACATGGATAGTGAGGCTAGAGGCGTGTTTGCAACGCGTGCACCAGCTAGACCTAATCCTATTGGGATATCGATCGTTAAGCTGGTGAAGATTGAGGGGAATAAGCTCTACATAGAGGACGTCGATATAGTCGACGGTACACCGCTCCTCGATATAAAACCCTACGTCCCTGAATTCGACTATAGGCCGAATGCTAGGATTGGATGGCTTGAAAAGAGAGTTAAAAAGCTTAAGAATACGAGAGACGATGGAAGATTCATGTAAACAGCCATCATCACCTGTTTATCTATATTAAAGATTATTCGGGCTAATAGTTTTCCATACATCAACCTATAGCTATGCTTTTGACAAGTTAATTAAAGTTAACCTTCATAAATGTTTAGGTGATTGTTCCTGAGAGAATAGCCTCCCTATTCAAGTATTTAAAGGCTATATTGGAGGAGGAATAAAGAATTATTAAGTTGCTTGAAGTGGGATAAGTGTATTATCTGGCTGAAGGAATATCGTATATCACTTTTCATTGATATTTTCCATATGGGTAGAGTTTTATATTGCGATGAAGTTAAATAGGGTATGTGTGAGTTGCTTGCGTTATCTTTTAATATGTCGGTTAACTTCAAGCTTTCAATTAAAGTATTTAGGCGGAGGGGAGAAGTTAATCCTGATGGCTGGGGGATAGCGTTCTATCCCGATGAAGCTGCTGTGGTGATAAAGGAGCCGGCGTCCTCCATCGGCAGTAGGCTATTTAATTTCCTTATGAGTTATAGTGAAGTATCATCTAGGATTTTTATAGCTCATGTTAGGCTTGCTAGTAGGGGAGAAATAGCCTATAAAAATACTCACCCATTTATCAGGGAGCTAAATGGAAGAGACTATGTATTTGCGCATAATGGAACTATTCGTGACTATAAGAGGTTTAGGCTGGGCAGATTTAAGCCTATTGGGGAAACAGATTCTGAATACATCTTCTGTCATCTTCTCTCGGAAATTGAAAGGAGAGGTGTAGTATCGTGGAGCAGAGAAGATTTTAGCTGGCTTCACGGTAAATTTAGGGCATTAAATAAATATGGTAGTTTAAACTGCCTGCTTTCAGATGGAGAATACCTCTTTGCATACCATGATATAGAAGGCTATAATGGCTTACACTATGTTTGGAGAGGATCACCTTTCTCTAAGGTTAAGCTTCTCGATGAGGACTTCGAAATAGATCTACAGGAAATTAAAGATCCTGGAGAGAGGGGCTACGTTATTGCCACGAAGCCTTTAACAAGCGAGGAATGGCTAAGCTTTACGCCCGGTGAGCTCGTAGTTCTTAGGAACGGTGAAATCGTATATAGGAGTTCGATGCCAAAGCTATCTAGTGAGGAAGTTAACGTATTAAAGTTCATTAGAGAAAGTCCTCATAGAGTTAGCCTAAAAATGATCTCTAGTGAATACTCATTACCCATAGACCATGCCAGGGACATCATTAGAAGGCTATTGTGCAAGGGATTAATTAAACAGGATAGCAGGGATAGAGTAGGATGGAGCAGTCAAGATGCAACATTCTACACTAATCCTCCCTTGAGGGATGAAATAGATCATTTACTGTATCTTTAAGTCGAATAGGAGGAGAATTAAATAAATAATATTGAATTTTTCCTCCTATGCTAGGTTTTAAGTACCACTATAGTTCCTTCCACATCGATTGTGATTGGCTCGGATGGCTCGCATCCGTAGAACTGGCCTAGCATTTCGGGATACTCGACCGTAGAGGTTTCGGTTGTTCCCATAACTGTATCATCTATTTTTGGTTTGAGAGCTTTAATTAAGGCTTCCAATGGGGCTGTGGATAGCCAGAAGCCTTTTGTTACCTTAGTAGTGCTTGTAGTTACTTTATCTCCAGATTTTATGGTTGTAATTCGTGTGCCCGTTAATTCTCCTAGATACCATTCCCCATATCCCACATTAATATCGATTATGTGGCCTTGAGCATCAATTGTTATCTCAACGGTTGTACCGAGGCTTTGCCCCTCGGGCATCCTATTTATATAGCCCTCTATAGTTATGTTTACTTCAGCGACGGTGCTCTTCTGCTGTGATACCTGATAGTAGAATTTGCGTGTATATGCCTTAGATACCTCTATTAGCTCGAGGATGCCTGAGTAGACGTCGCCGATTTTCGTTGATGATTTCTTTGTGAGGCATAAACG
>QMRD01000205.1 GCA_003649225.1 Thermoprotei archaeon
TAGGATTATCAGGAGATGCTACAATGCCCTTAGTAATAGGTACTGGTTGTAGCATTGTAGGGGTATTATCGACACGTATACTCAGAAGCGATAAAGAGAGATTTATCTCCTCCTTGCTACAGGTCTTAGGGATACCGTGCATGGCCCAGCAAGTGATGATATGGTATATTCTTGGAAAACATGGTGTACTGTACATCTTTGCTCTTTATCTCTTATTACTTTTCACTATAGTGACTCTAGGCGCAATCCTAAATAAGATTATACCGGGGGAGACGGGCATCTTATTACTAGAACTACCTCCATGGAGAAAGCCTCAGCTAAGGAATTTATTAAAGAAAACATATGTTAGAATGTTATCTTTCTTAAAGACGGGCGTGCCCCTAGTTTTCCTAGGAATTTTCCTCATAAATCTTGCTTACTATACAGGTGCGATAGCCATGATAGCAGAATTCTTCAGCCCAATAATGTCAGGCTTATTTAGGCTACCTAGCGAGACCTGTATCGCGTTGGTAGTAAGCGTTCTAAGGAAGGATGTTGCAGTTGGTATACTAGGAAGATATAAGCTGACAGCACTTCAAAAGTTAACAGCAGTAGCTATAATAACTCTTAGCTTCCCATGTGTGGGATCCCTCGCCATAACGCTATCAGAATTCGGAGTAAGACGAACGCTGAAAATTATAGCTATAATGTTCGTGACCTCACTGGTAGTAGGTTCCTTCCTAGGATTTCTATCATCACTGTTTGCTGTCTAAAATGAACTAATCACAACTAGTGAAGTTAGTCAGGTGAACTATATAGGCATGCATTATATCATCATAAGTTCGCTATTCATCAATCATTTTAATACCATTCTTCATGGCTTAAGCTTTTTAAGCTTGGCCTTTAATGGGACAACCATCAGGTAAATATATATAAACAATCCGATGCGCAAGTCCTATATCAACACGTGATGAATCATTTAACCTAAAACAAGAGCATAATTTTAATTAGCACTCACATACATTAGCATTAGAGGTGCTTTAATGAAAATACCCGAATGCATTAAGGAGGTATTTAGGAGATGGAATATTAGATATGCTATACTATTTGGTTCATATGCTGAGGGCGTAACAACCCCAATGAGCGACGTCGATATAGCTGTAAAGGCAGGGAGACGTTTAAGTTTCTCAGAAATAGGGCTCATGATATCGGAACTTGAGGAATGCCTTAATAAAACAGTCGACCTAGTAATTCTCGACATTGCCCCTCCAGCTATAACATGGGAAGCTCTCGTTAAAGGAACGCCCATCTACTTTAGGGGATCCAAGGAGAAACGTGAATACTTCTGGGATAAATCCGAAATTATAGATAAGATAGCAGATCTTGAACCTCTCCTAAAACTAATTTACGGTGAAGCCCGCCTTGCCATTTCCAGGATTGCAAGCAAGAGTAGCTAGAGCGAGATACGCTCTAGAGAGATTAAGGAGAATAGCTACAGTACCCTACAAACAATATAGTAGAGATAGAGACCTCATGGATATCGCTGAACGCAATATGCAAGTACTTCTAGAAGCCATACTGGATACCGCAGGTTTCATAGTTGCTCGAAGAGGACTTGGAAGCCCCACAAGCTACAGAGAAGTAGTAGATCTGCTTATATCAGCAAAAATTATTCCCAACCATCTCATAGATCTCGCTAAATCAATACCGGGTATGAGAAACATTTTAGTACATGGCTATGCCGAGGTAAGGCATGATCTCATATATAATTCCATTAGAAAGGAGCTTAGCATGCTTGCCCAGCTTTTAGAATTACTCATAAATGAAGCTGAGGCTTTAGATCCATAGTTAGGGATTATTAATCTAGCAATACTTCTCAAACTGAGTTTTAATTTTAAACCTCTACTCAACCCACACAATATTACTTCATAAATTAAACAAAACTCTCAACTTATTTCTGCATGTTAAAACTTACAGCTCTCCATTATGTCTACGGCCTTAAAATATAGTAGGAGAGATAAGGTCGGTTAACCACAAAGAATAAATATACTTATAGACAAATTTAAGGAGAGGCCTTTAAATGCGTATTAGAATTTTAATCCTGGTAGCGATATTATTGCTAGTTCTTCCTGCGGTAACTGTTATCTCAAAGCCTGTAGTAGAATGGACGAGAACATATAAATGTAATGAAGGATATTTATTGAAATTCTCCTCAATTGCTATAACAAGCAAACACATATACATAATTGGAACGTTAAAAGACTCAGCGACTGGAAAATATAATATGTACCTAATTGTAACTGATCATCAAGGTAACCTAAGGAATAAAATAAAAATAGGCATAGAGGGGGCTCGTGGATACGATGTAAAGGCGGAGGAAATAGATGGAGACGAATATGTCTATATAGCAGGATACCACTATACGGGAGGGAAATATTCACAGTTAGTAATTGCATATAAAAACTTAGGAGTATTGTGGATAAGGAAATGGTATAAACCAACAGGAGCATATGAATCCGCATTCGGTATGGTAATTCATGGAGATAAAATATATGTAGTGGGTGAAAGATACGAGTCCCAATACAGGGCGGTGCTAACTTGCCTAAGGAAAAGCGATGGTAAAATACTATGGATGAAGGATTGGACGAAGGATAAAGGAGTATTTTTCTGGATGAGCAGGATAACTATGTACAATAATGAAATATATCTTTTTGGAGGATTAGAAAAGGTGGATAGACTAGCACTTGTAGTACTTAAGTATAGTCTCGATGGAGATCTATTATCGGTAAATGAGTATGATTCAGGGGAGAAAAGTGGAACATACGTTAGGGGCGTAGCTATATATAATGATAACATCTACGTGGCTGGAGAGGTATGGAAGAATTTTGAAAGCACCGCGGTTCTATGGAAGTTTGATACAAATCTAAACAAGATATGGGAGGGAACGTACGGAGAAACGGGAGCATTTAATTGGTTTACGGATATTGTGATATTTAAAGAACACATATACGCGATAAGGAATGTAGAGCACTGGAAAGCTGA
>QMRD01000206.1 GCA_003649225.1 Thermoprotei archaeon
ACCAAACTATGTAATAGCTGGTATTGAAACATCGAGTCACGTTCCAATACCAGCCTAGAGTATATGAGTGACCTAGATCCCGTAGAGGATTTGAAGGCCGTTGCTGAGAAGTAGTGTACTTATGGTACATAAGCCTTATATATTTAACATTTATATCATAGTATCTTAGATATATATGTTGGTGTGATACATGTTTTACCAAAGCATACGGTATCGCTACGAGGGTGAGGCAGTATGCTAAGGAATATGGCTGTTTTCTGTCTAGTTTTCCTAGTTATACTGTCTGCTGTCCACGTATATTCGATGCCTGATATGGTGTTTGTAGTTAGCTCCTATTCCTGGACTAGGTTATCTGGTAGGGCTGGCGGCGTTAACGTTCTGGAGCTTATCCTAACGTACTATGGTGATAAGATTATTCTTAGCGTTAGGGTACACCTTAAGCTTATGAACGACAGCTGGAGCTATACTGCTACTCCGTGTTTTGAGGGCTCTTGGGAGCCAGGTTTTTCTAAGAAGTTTAGTTTTACTGTGAATGCCAGCGAAATTCCTAATGATATAAAAGCTCTGGTTAAGGTAACGTATGATTCTGTTGCAGAGAAGGTTGGAGGTAAGTACGAGGTTAGTTCTGAGGCTGGTGAATATACATTCTCCTTTGACTTGAAATATTCAGGTCTGCCTCTGCCGTCGATTTATGTTAAGCCTAATACCTTGATTGATGGTATGGTAAACAATATTTCACTAATGATTTTCAATAATGGCTCCGGCAACATTATTGATCCCCAGGTAACTGTTTACGTTAGTGGAGCAACGATTATTGATAGACCTACCCCCTTGAGGCTATCCTATAGTAAGATAGAGGCAGGAAGCTACGTTATTGAGAAAATGGAGGTGTTACCTTCCCAGAAACAGGTTACTTTTACAGTTAATATTAACTATCTGGATGGGGAAGGCAATGTTAGGAATGAACAATATACCATAACTTTGCCCGTTATTGAAAGTACTACCGTTTTAGTTTTAGCTGAACCAAATAAGCTGTTTTCGGGCTCTATCAAAAGGATTAAAGTTAGAGTGATAAACTTAGGCGATATACCGCTTCTCAACACGTTACTTAAGCTGTATACGTCGCAGGGCTCAGGCATCGTGGTTAGTCCACAGCTTATAGAGCTTGGTGATATAGGTCCCCAGGATAGCGTTGAGTGCGAGGTTGAGGTAAGCGTACCTCTTACTGTTATCAGTACCCAGAATATACTTTACGATTTAATCTATAGAAGCGTAAAGGGGGTTAGGCTGGTTATACACGGCTCACTTAACGTTTTTGTCGTTGAAAAGGCAAGGCTGATAGTATCGTCAATAGATTATGTTCCGGAGAAGCCTTCAGTTAATAGCACGGTAGTTCTCTCTATAAGCCTAATAAATACTGGAAACCTAGCCCTAAATAGCATTAATGTTACTGTTGAACAGTCTAGCGGTTTAATACCCCTAAGGAAAACCTACTATTTTATAGGACAGCTTAATCCACAATCTCCAGTAAGCGTACCATTCTCATTTAGGGCAGTTGAAGTAGGCGAGCAGACTATTAAGATTATAATATTCTATAAGGATATATATGGTGCCTCCTGGAACATTACGCGTGAAGTATCCATTGATGTTTCAGGAAAAAGCGCAGGCTCTAACTCATCCACTAGCCCTGTGGGCGGAGCACTTAGCATTACGGATGAGCTAATAGTTCTGGCCATTTTGGTAGCTATTGTAGGTCTAGTAGCTGTTATGTGGTTTTTAGGTAAGAGGAGGAGGAAATGAGGATAACTGACTACTTTTACCTATCCTTTGCGAGTCTCAGTGAGAGGAAGGGCAGGACTATCGGCGCAATTATAGGCGTTATTATAGCTGTCGTAGCTCTCTCAATGGCTCTGGGAATAGGTGAATCTTTTCAAGCAGTTTTTAAGGAGGAGCTAGGAAAGTCGCTGGCTGCTAACTCCGTATATGTTGTGGGTTCAAGCCTTACTGATGTAGATTTAATGTATTTCAGGGAAATTCCCGGAGTTAAGGATGTTTTCGGTGTGGCTCTGCGTTCTGCGCTTATAGTTGATCCATCCGGTAGTAAGAGTGTAATGATAGTTGCTATGGATCCTGATAAGATACCGATATATCTGGGTTTGAATAGCCTGGATGATCTTCTGGTTGAGGGGCTGGGCGCCCCTGAGGGTTTAGGAGTGATTGTTGGAAGTGATATTTGGCGTGACCCGCAGACCGGGGATAAGCTTAGGAATATTGGGGAATCGTTGACTTTAACTATTAAGGGTAGGAGTTCACGGCAGTTTACGGTCTTTATAGCGGGTTTAGCTAAATCGGTGGGTGGATTTAGAGGACCGACGTTTAATCCCGATATCATGATATTTATGGATCCCGAGGCTTTCTTCACTTACGTTAGTAGAAGGAAAGTCTATACATTTGCGGTTGTAGTTATTGAGGATGTCGGTATGCTTGAATATATCGAGACTGAGCTGAGAGCACTGGCTCCACCGGGTGCTAGGGTTTTCTCACCGATAGCCATGGTTCAGCAGGTTAACGTGTTTGTTAGTTCCCTACAGATGATACTTGCACTTATATCCTCCGTTGGAATAGGTGTAACAGCGTTGTGGGTTTTTGATAGCATGACTATAAGTGTAGTCCATAGAACTAGGGAGATAGGTATTTTAAAGGCTATAGGCTTTAAATCTATCGACATACTGCTTCTATTCCTGATGGAAGCTATCTATATATCGTTAATAGGCTCTTTTATCGGGATAGGAATATCCTTAATCCTAGCAAATACCTTCGCAATACCAGTATTTAGGTACAGAATGAAAGCTATGATTACACCTACGATAATTTTGCTCTCTATAGTTCTTCCAACATTAGCTAATTTAGTTGCCTCAATAATACCTGCTAAGAAAGCTGCTAGTCTAGATCCCGTGAGGGCGTTAAGGTATGAGTAGTATAGTTACTGTTAGGGGGCTCTGGAAGA
>QMRD01000207.1 GCA_003649225.1 Thermoprotei archaeon
GACCCTGAGGAGCTAGTGAAATACTATAAAACATATCCGGGATACGTAAAGGGATGCAAGAAGCTTGGACTTAAGCCCCTCTCGAGGAAAAGGTTTCTACAGGAAAAATTCATACTAAAAAATTACCGTATAGCCGTTTACATCCTAGATGAAATTCTCATTAAAAAAGCGTTACACTTCGATAATGGAACTTACTCTATAATTGGATGTTATGCTACAGCTCCTCACGGCTTAGAGAAGCAAGTATCTTCAGGGCGGTCTTCTTCGCCCTCTCCTTAGTGTTCTTATCCACTACCACTAGCTGCTTCACCTGGCTACCCCTAATCCACACCTTTATAGAAGTATAGCTTACATCTACCCTCTCCACAGAATTCAATACAATATCGCCGTGGTCGGGGTTAATCGCCTCAAGCCGACCGACGTATAGGCCTATGGAGGACTCCACAACACACCAGAAGCCTTGAATACTCTTTAGGGAAGCGTTGTACTCGGCCTTGAGAACAGTCCTGAAATCGTTCTTAAAACCTGGGCTCGAAATTATACGACTGACGCTCATAAGGTATAGCGTACATATAAATAAGCGTGGAGGTAATATTATTGGGGGCAATCGGAGGGGATGATCCAACCCCGCCCCTATGAAAAATCCGATGATGATTGCCCCGTTATGAAAAAGAAATAAGGGTTTTTAAGATAACAATATTTCTAGCTCAATTATTAGTTTCCTTAAGTCGGGGTCTCTGATCAATAGATTGAGGAAATCTTTTCTCTTTATGTTCTCGATAAATTTCTTAACTCTTTGTTGCAATCTTGTTTTGTCTTTGCCGTTCCTGATTTGTTCCTCTATGTCCTTGACGAAGACCTCTAGGGTGTTTTTCAATCCGTTTATGATTATGGATGCCAGTGCCTCTACGTCTTTCCTAGTCTTTAGGTTGAACCTTATGATGTTTATTCGTGGCTCGGGTATGTTCAGTCCAAAGCCTTTATTCAGCCTCATACGCTTATCGTTTATTCTATTGACAATCTCTAGGACAGCGCTAATCCTCGACTCCGGTATAACCACTATACTGTATTGTATGCTATAGCCCATTGACTTGAGCCTCCTTGTGCTCCAATCGTACCAGGACAGCCATGCCTTACTCTTATCCGGGGGATAGGGTATATCGTAAACTAGGAGGCATAGCCCATCCTCTAGCTCTCTTAAAACGTCTCCCTCCAGCCTGCTCATTCTCCAACCCCGCCCCATTTCTGGCAATATTTTTTGCCTGAGTTTAAAAGCCGCCTTTGGTTATGTTTTCCTTTTAAGCTACTGTGTTTTGAATTGCCCCTAGTGGGCGGGGTTGGTGATTTGGAGGATGTACGTGTAGTTGAGATAGTTGAAGATGAAGTTAGGGTTCCGGAGCTACATCTTGTAGCAGAGCTTCCAGTCTCTAAGGAGTATTGTGGAAGGCTTGATAGGGAAACATTGCTGGGTCTGATATACGCTATGAAAAGGGAGCTTAACCAGGATCCATGGGTTATAGAGGGGTTCGTGCTTAGCCAGATCGCTGGTCTTCCAACGCTTCTAATAGGTCCACACGGCAGTGGTAAGACGACCTTAGCCAAGGTTTTCTTCTCAACGCTATACAAAGGTAAGGAACGGGTTAGATGGAAGTATATCAACGTTAAGGAGATTCAGACTGAATACACGGTTTACGCGAGACCCCACTTTGGAAAGCTAGTGAAGGGCATTGAAGAGTGGGTTCCAGTAGCCATAAACTATGATGCTGTGTTTATCGATGAAGTTTTCAGGAACCCGAGGGTATTTGCTGCTTTAAACGAGATCCTTGAGGAGGGAACGTTTGAGGGGCTTAATGTTAAATGGAAGTTTGTGGTAGCAGCCACCAATCCACCAAACATGTACTATAGGAACATTGAGATGCTTAACTACGCCGACTTGGATAGGTTCGCTTCAATAATATACGTTGAGGATGTCGACATGGACTTTGCGGATAAAATAGCCTCGGGATGTCAAATAAGGATACCCTGTAGGCTTGATATATCCAATATAGATGATGTAAGGAGGAAAATATCGTCTTTAGGCGTACTAGATGAGGCACTTACGTTTGCAAAAATTCTAGTTGGGGCATTCAGCGTATGTCGATTTGAGCCAGTAGACGGCGAAGGTAAGGCTGAAATGATACTGAATAAATTCGGGGTTGTAGGCGACCTTAAATGTTATAGATGCATATTTCAGAAGCATAGGCTGTGCAGTAGATACGCTGTAGCTCCTAAGAGGGCATTCCGAAGCTTGATATCTTTAGCTAAGGCAAGAGCTTGGGTTCTCTATAAAAAAGAGGTAGATGTCAGCGATGTAATGTGGGCTTTCAGGTTTACAGTACCCGGGAGAACAGCGATAATTTCTCAGGAGCTTAAGGAGAAGTGCCCGACTTACGGCGAGTTATACAGGAGAATGTTTAGGGACTTTAGGAAATGGTACCTCGACAACATTCCCTTATTGAAAAGGCTGGATAAGGTGGATTCTACAAATGATCCAGTTCTACAGTTTGCTCGTCGTATAATAAAGCCGACTAGGGTATTGAAGGGCTATAGGGTTGTCATTGATAGGCGTAGCCGAAGCTTCGAGAAATACCTCAAGAGGCTAATGAAGTGGTTCATTATAGGGGGAGTAAGCTCAAGCAGAACTGTTCAAATGATGGAGAAGATCAAGTCGAATATTACAGTGCTTGAAATGGGCTTAAGGATAGTGCCCCAACAAGACGCCGTGATTGTCGAAGCATTTAAGAGGAGAGAGGAGGCCGAGAAGCTTTGCAGCTTCCTGAAGGACTAGGGGAGAGGCTTCTTAGAGTAAGGGCTTCAATGAATCCGCCGCCTCACTCGGTTAAGGTCGGAAATAAAAGGTATAGCTACTGTAACCTCAAAACTAGGGAGGTGTTCCTGTCAATCGATGACTTGAATAGGTTAGAGTGGATCTACAGGCATGAAATAATGCACCTCGATAA
>QMRD01000208.1 GCA_003649225.1 Thermoprotei archaeon
AAGCCTCTCGAAGGCAACCTAAGAGCTGGAGACGACGTGGCAGAGGTTAGGTGGGTATGTTTCAGCGAGCTACATAAATATAGGATTCCTCCTGTAGTTCTAAATGCTTTAAAGAAAATTAGGAAATTTTAGCCTTAATTAGACTATTTGCTATCTCCAGGAACTCCTCCTTTGCTCCTGTTGGTATAACAGCTGAAGCTGCATATTTATGGCCATCACCTATCCCCCCGACTTCGTGTGCAACATTAACTACTATTTCGGAGATTCCAGGATAGCTTCCCGCTTCAATCCTATCTCTTAGTTTACGGGGAGCTCTCATTGAAAGCTTAACCCAGCTTCCCTTAAGCTCCATCAAACCTGGTATCTCATTGGGCATAGTCATGAAGCCTAGAATGTATTTATCGGGATCTACAAGCCTGCCTTGGAAGCTTAGGAACGAGCAGAATGTTCCGACAACCTTGGTCCCCATGCCCCTGTAAACGTTATAGGTGTCGAACCACTGAATATATCTGGTCTTATTCAACCCCCGCCTGTAGAGTATGGCGAGCATTCTCCTATTAGCTTTCTTCCTTCTATCTTCAAGCTCCTCAACAAACTTAACTATATCATCCGACAAACCCTCTAAGCAAGCCTTTACACCGAGAAACGGACCGTTATTGTAGTAGCCTACAGGCCCGAGTATCTGAAGTAGCCTAAACATCTTCTTAGTATCCATGCTCCTGCCGGACTTTTCCGCATCCTCTCTAGCTTTAAGATTTAGCCCCGTTATTTCACCGGGAATCTCGTGTACCCCTATTAACGCTATGGAGGATAAATCGATGTTGCTGGGGTCTAGAGCCTTGGCGAAGAAGTAGGTTACAACGCTTCCGGACGCGTCTCTCTCCCCCTCCATACCATAGAACTCAGGGTTCAGGTTATACACGAGCGGGTCGCTGGCTGGAACTGGATCGTGATGGTCGAGAATTATTGTTAAACTCCTGCCTGCGTTGGCTTTAGATATCTTGTCGGCATGTGGAGATCCTATATCAACGTACATTATTACATTGCCAGCATACTTCTCATGAATGAAACCTATAACCTGATCCATAAGCTTCTCAATGCATACAAGCTTGACGTTAAACCCTTTCCTCCTAAGAGCCTCATACGCTACAGCACCAGAGGAGATACCGTCAGCATCATCATGGAAAACTAGAAGAACATCCCTTCTATCCCACTCCATAAGCCTACTGCAAGCCTTGCTCAGATCCCCCATAAACTTATCAGCGGACATACGATAGTTATAGGTCAGAATACAAATAAATACTCTTTCCACTGCTCAAATAGTATAGCCATTACATTGCCAACTAGCTATGAAGTATAGGAAATCGATCGCTAAAAATATCAAATTAGGGGTATTTTACAGCCCAAGCTTATCGCTGATTTCCTGCAGTGCCTTCAAGCTTATCTCTATAAACTCATCTAAGCTTAAACCTATCTTTTCACATAGCATTATCTTATCTCTTCTAACTCTCCTAGCGAAATCCTTCTGCTTAAACTTCCTCTTAACGCTCTTCACCTTAACCTCTGCCAGTTTCTTGCTGGGCATAACTAGGGCAGTGGCAATAATAAGCCCCGATATCTGGTCAGCCGCCTTTAAGGCGTATGCAAGCTTAGACTCACATTTATACCCGGTCATCTCATTATGCGCCCTAATAGCGTCGAGAGCCTCCTCGGGTAGATAATCCTTCAACATTTCAGCCGACTTCAACCCATGCATGCTGAAATTGTCCTTAGTCAACTCATAGTCAATATCGTGAAGAAGCCCTACGAGACCCCAGAGATCCTCATCCTCACCGAACCTTCTAGCCAGAGCCCTCATAATCGCCTCAACAGCAAGCATGTGTTTAACAAGCTTATCATTCTTAACGTTTTCAGTTACGAGTTTATACGCTTCATCCCTCGTAATCATGGTCAAAATAATAATCCTAATAGATATTTATACCCTACTGTACTGCCTAGGCAAAGGGCTCGGCTCATGGAATACAGATCTTACTGAAAGTAAATACGATTTATATAAAATAAAAAGGCGGTAATCCAAAGATTTTGGCTGGAGCATCATAATTATACAGTAACTACCTCTACTTAACTGTCTACGCCTATAACCGCCAGCGTCCTGTCGATTCAACTAAATTATACTACATATCATTGCTAGAGAAATTCTACATGAACATCCTCCCTTAGCCTATCGATTATATCTATTATTTCTCTTTTTCTAATGGCATATAGGGCGGGCACGTTTTCTACCTTCGCTGTTGCTAGCGTCCATGCATCAGATAGGCTTATCCTGTATTTACACTTGAACTGCCCAGCTATGCATACCAGTTTATGGGATGGCACTAAGTTTGCTTCTTTGGCTAGTTTCTCTACATATTTTAATGCTTCCTCAACTCCCTCCATTCTACAGATTACGTACAGTGTTTCCGATAGAGTAACAACGTTTATGTAACCTTCTCTTATGATATCGTCGAGGTTTCTCTTATAGTAGTATACTATAAGTACGCTAGTGTCCAGAGCATAGCTTCTCTGCAAACCCAATCAACCTCTTCTCCTGTAGATTATCTAGTTCATCGACCTCTTTGAGTGGGAGATAAGCTGTTATGATCTTGAAGTCCTGCTCTATCTCATGCTTATGCCTCTCAACGTACTCCCTCAACGCGTCTCTAACGAGCTCTGATATTGAAGTGAACATTTTCTTCTCCATTAGCGCTTCAAGATAGAGCCAAAGCCTACGGGGAATTCTCAGGGCTGGTATAACAACGGTCTCCTTACTCATGCGTAAATAATGTTTACAATTGTAATTAAACTTTACTTGAGAAATAAGCTTAAATTAATCCTTTCAAATAAGTCTCCTGTGCTGGACGTCATTATAGTTGGTGCGGGACCAGCGGGGCTGGTCACAGCCCTAGGATTATCGGGTTTTTCAACTAGAGTATATGAGGCATTAGATAAGCC
>QMRD01000209.1 GCA_003649225.1 Thermoprotei archaeon
CGCACTATATAGCAGGAGCGGCGTAGGACTATACTTTTCATCCCTCGACGGTGAAATGTATTCGAAAAGGTTTCTTTTCGCCGGAGACGGTGAAGCTCTAAGCATGTCCATACGCAACTATCCTAAGGATATGCTGACACCGGGATTGTGCTATATAGTCCCGTACGAGTTTAAGATAGGCGTGTTTCATGGAGATTGGATGGATGCTGCAGACATATACAAGGAGTGGGCTATAAAACAGGTATGGTGTCGGAAGGGTCCCATGTACATGTGGAGGGACTTATCTAAGCCAGTATACGACGTCGATTTGACGCTAATAGCTGTATATAGGGTGTCCCTCAGCGCTCCAATCCACTACTCACAGATAAGGGAGAACCTGCTGGCGATGATGGAGTTCTTCAATAAATATGCGGGGAATTCCACAGTAAATATGGGTGTTCACTGGATAGGCTGGTCGAAGTACCTAGATGTAGTAAATGAGAACTCGGGGTTCCCAAACTACCTGCCTCCTCAGGAAAACTTTACACGGCTAATTAGTGAGCTGAAAAGTACTGGCGTCTTCTATAACGACGTATATTTGACTTCACATGGAGCCGACATGAATACCCCGTATAGGGATGACGACAAGTATGTTTGGGAGGATTATGAGGAGTATGCATGCTACAATCCGCTGGGAAAGCCGTATACGAGATTTACGCCTCACAGTGTTTGGATGGATCTAAGCCAGAGGGGATGGCAGGATATCGTGATAGAGGTGAGCTGTGAGACATTAAGGAGATGCCAGCTGGATGGAATATACTATGACTGGTATCCGAAGTACCGCCTAGACTTCAAACACCATAAGGGAGGAGGAAACTACTTTGCAGTAGGCTACAGGGAAACCATACAAAGAATAAAGGATGAAGCTAGAAAGATTAACCCTGACTTCTACTGTTGCCCCGAAGGAAAGTCGGAGATAGAGATAGGCGTCTTCGACGCCATGCTGATGGAGTGGTTCCACAGCGATAGCAACGGAGTAATTCATCCCTTTGCAGACATTGGAAAGCCAATTCCATTAATATCCTACATATACCACGAATATATTGCGATGGTAGGTGGAATAAGGGTAAAGAATAAGGACTTCACGGGCTTCCAGAACCCAGATGAATTTAGACTAGTTTCAGCAATTATCTGGGCATGGGGGAATAAGCCGCTATACCCATTTGTCGACGGCAGAAAATCAAGAAAATACGTATTTATTCAGTGGAAGAATGGAACACTTGAAACTGTTTGGGAGGAAAACCTAAAGTACCTAGCTAACCTCGTAAGGATGTATAAGATTGGTAAGGAAGCCCTATTCTACGGCAAAATGCTACGACCACCAAAACTGGAGGGAACAAGCATAGCAAAGGTGAATCTAGGCGGGAAAATAAAGACCGTTCCAACAGTAATCGTAGGCGCATTTGCACTTCCTCCCAACGAAACAGTAATCTATATACCAGCAACAAACTGGGGAAACACGGATGAAACAATAACAGGTATAGATTTCAGCAAATGCAAATGGTTAGACTCACCCTTCCAGCTCACAATCATTAGAAGCAATTCAACAGAAGCCATCGGAGAATTCAGCGCCAATACAACCCACATACCAGTCCACATAACCATAAAGAAAGGAGAAGCAATATTCCTAGTAATAAGAAAAATAACAGAAAAATCCTAGCCAAAGAATACGTAAAACCTAAGTTTATTCACAATGATAAGCCTTTATCGTATAATCATTTGTTTCGTTTATATTTCCAAAGCCCCCTTATTTATCCTCTTCTTCTCTTATTAGTTATCTTGAGTTGCAACCTATAGTATCTTCTTGTTCTGGGATTATATATTCTAACTCTCTTTTTAGGCTTAGGCATATTCGTTTTCTATATATTTTCAGCTACTTATAAGTCTTATTACTTATGGTTCTTTTATTGAACTTAAAATTTAAATATTGGTTCTCTATGAGATCTAATGTGAGAGACCTTCTATTAATACTGAATGAGTGGTGGGAGAGGGAGGCTATTTCAAGAGATAAGGCTAGAGAGTATAGGAGGAAGATTTTCCCTATAATCTTGGATACATTCAATAGGTATAGGCAGATAATAATCCTAACCGGTTTAAGGCGTGTTGGAAAAACCACCCTAATGTTCCAGATTATAGAAAACCTCCTCAAGCAGGGAGTTAATGCAAGAAAAATATTCTACTATTCCTTCGATGAAATGGTTGAAGATCCAATAAAGGTGTTGAACGAGTATTCTAAGATCACTAAGGTAGACTGGAGGAGAGAAAATGTATTCCTATTCCTGGATGAAGTACATAAGCTTAGGAATTGGAGCTCTAAGGTGAAGCTACTCTACGACAACCTACCAAATCTAAGAATCTGTATTTCAGGCTCAGCCAGCCTACTAGTAGAGGAGGAGGCCTTCAGAAACCTCGCCGGAAGATACTTCCTCTTCGAAATACCCCCCTTAACACTACAGGAGTACGGGGAGCTGTACTTCGGCAGGAAAATAGATAGCTACGAAATCTACTGCAGCAAGCTGGAGACAATACTGGACGACTACATTAGGAAGCCGTTCCCAGAAATAGTGAAGTGGACCGACATCGCCAGAGTAAACGAGTACATTAGAACCCTCATCATCGAGAAAATCGTTAGAACAGATATCCCGCAGGCCTTCCAAGGCGTAAACATATCCCTACTATCAACCCTAACGGAGATTTTCATGAGGGATGTAGGGGCAATCCTAAACCTAACATCCCTCGCAAGAGACCTAAGAGTACATAAGCTAACCCTAAGAAAACACCTCAAACTACTAGAATACGGGAAAATCTTCAGAATAGTAAAAAACTACAGGCCATCCATAAGAGCAGAAACCAGAAAACTCCCCAAAATCTACCCATTCCACATAGCACTAGCCTACTGCTTCTACCCAGAACTAACAAAAGGACAAATATACGAAACACTAGTAGCCAC
>QMRD01000210.1 GCA_003649225.1 Thermoprotei archaeon
AGATACAAGAGCGTAAATAATTATATCAATGCTAAATACGTGGGCTGAATTACCCAGAATATAGATATTCACAGTAAATTTAGCTTAATTCTCATAAAATTAAGCTTTGACATAAGTCACTATGAGTCTATAAGGCGTCTCCATAGAGTAGATAGCATTGATCCCCGTGATTAAGGTAAGATTAAAATATAAAGCAGCATCCAATTACTGTATAATTATAACTAAAAAGTATAGTTTATTTCCTAAATCTTAAAAATACCCTTATCTACATAACATGCGGTCAAAATCTGGGATGGTCAGATACGTTCAATGTCTGGTATGTGGAAGGCTAACACCTGACGATAAAGGTATATGCTACCACTGTGACTCGCCGCTTCCATCCGAGCTTGATTTACCGCCTGGCTTTGTTATCTGCCCCAACTGTCTAAGAGTAACAGCCGCAGATACAGGATACTGTAGACACTGCAGAGCAAGACTTCCAGTAGCGATAGAGATTCCACCGCTATCAGAGGAAAAGAAGGAAATACCTCCAGGTGGGGATACCTCCGCTAATAGCGATCCTAAGGTAGGGGCTATATCAAATCCTAGAAAGGTGGGCGTAGTATGAGCGAAAATAAGGTATGGGAGATATACTATGCGAGGAGGGTTAGGGTAGCGATAATGTGTCCATATTGTAAAGCCTACTTCGTAATTGAAGGATTAGCAGGAGTCGAGGGGCCCTCAGGGGAAGGCTATGGTCTAGTAGAGAATCCAATAAAGTGCCCATCATGCGGAGATACATTCCACGTTAAGCTATGTATAAAGTATGATCGTGATGAAAGAGTGAAAGAGGTATACATATATTCCCATGGCTGGGATGGCGGATGTATCGGATGGCCTATTAGAGGACCCATCGACTGGAGAGTGCTTGATTTAACGGAGGGAAAACCCAGCTACGGCTGGAGCTCATCCAGTTCAAGTGACCCTAAGGTCGGCGCGGTTTCAAACGTTAGGAAGGTAGGGCCTATTTGAAGCCGCTATACATAGTTTGCCCAGTATGCGGCAGAATTACTGCAGTTGATACCGGCTACTGTAGACACTGTAAATCCCCTATTGGCGAGCTAGGTTTTCTATCAGCTCCCGATGAGGCCAGAGAGTATGATGTTGAGATAGGCTTTGACTCCGAGGGAAGTAGGGTAGGTTTTAAGCTGAATGACTTAGCTAAGCATACAGCTGTTCTAGGTATAACAGGATATGGTAAAACCACGTTCGTTAAGAAGCTCGTGTTTGAGACGTTTAAGAGGGGCATTAAGGTAATAGTTTTAGATTGGGAGGGAGAGTATAGGGATATCGCAGACGCCCTCGGGATAAGGTATCTAAACATATTCGATCTAAAGTTTAATCCATTTAAGCCTAGAGGGAGGAGCTTCGACTACTCCGAATGGCTTACCGACGTATTGAAGCAGATATATATGGAGGAGTACGGCTACGATATCCTCTCACCTCAAATGGATTACGTGCTAAGGCGTTCAGTACATAGAGTCGTTAGGAGTAAGGGGGGATTTGAGGATCTCCTCGAATACTTCAGCATATTCTCCAAGGGATTACCATCGGGTAGGGCTACAGCTCTAGCCTTAAAGACGAGATTCTCTAGGCTGGCCTATGGTAGGATATCTGATATATGGGGTGATGGAGAGCTTGAGTTGACCCGTAGATCGCTTATAGTGGATTTATCGCCTCTCTCCAGGATTAGTAGCTCCGATACACGCTTCATAGTTTTCCTAGTATTAAGGAAGCTGGCTGGTGAAGCCAGATGGATTGAAGATAGACTGAGAATTCTCGTAGTTATTGAGGAGGCTGAGGAGATAGCTGGAAGAGGAAGATGGGTTAAAACGTGGACTCTGACCAGCTTTCTTCTTAGGATGAGAAAGAGAGGTATAGGGCTGGTATTTACGGCTCACAGCCCATACCTCATAGATAGGAGCCTGCTTAAAAGCGTTGCAAACATAGTAGCCTTTAGGATACTGGATCTCGACGATGCAGTACTGACGTGCTCCCTGCTGGGTATGAGGAAGGAGGGGATACTTAGGCTAGCCTCACTAAAGGTAGGCGAGGCATTGATTAGAACTGCAAATACATCATCCTGCTTCCTAGTACACGTAAAAATGCCTGAATATACTATGTTGAGTAAGGCAGCAGAGAAGCTGCTCGAGAACATAATGAATGAGCCATACATAAGCATTAGATGTCGAAGGGCAAAGCTTGGAATGACGGGGACGGAGTATAGCCGTGCAGAGGCCGAGCTAGTGAAGGCTAAGACAATAGATCCAGTATACGCATACACCGGTAGAGGGAGACCCGTAAAACTATATAGGTACAGGAGCATAAACCCCCTACACGGCTTCGGAGTATATAGGGTTAGGAAAATGCTGGATGAAATAGGGCTTAAATACAGGGTTAGCAGAAGCCCTGACATAGAGGTAGAGGAAAAAGTAGCAATTGAGATAGAAACAGGGACAAACATATATCCAGAGAAATACGAGGAGCTACTTAAAAAGTATAAGATAGTAATAGCGGTTCCAGTAACCCTTGAAGCATATAGAATACTTGGAAAATACTCCTCAAATAGAATACTCGTATCCACCTTAGCAGGCCTAAGGAAGCTAATACGTAGGATAGCTAAAACTGAAAAATTAACCTAGAAGAAAACTCTACGGAAAAATTAGCCTCTCCCTAACCGTTCATCCGTTCCGTAGCTTCATATTTCAAACTGTATCATTTTGTATCCGCCGTAGGCGGTTCATCACGGCAATACTCCGATTAACGTTAACTTTAAGGTTGATTATAGCGTATCCTAACTCATGAAGATAATAATTCTTCAGGGAGGAGAGGATATTAAGAGGAAAACCAATAGGAAGCTACTGGAGGATATCGTAAAGATTTCAAGGGAAAAAAGCATTGCAGTTATCCCCTGGACTACAGACGACCCAGAAAAGGAGAGGTATTATAG
>QMRD01000211.1 GCA_003649225.1 Thermoprotei archaeon
CAGCACAAGCTGGGCATACCTATACGACCTCAACGTACCAATAGTTCCGAAGCACATATGGGGCAATACCACATTACTTGAGGAACATGGCGGATGGGAGTCATGGGATCCAAGCAAAGTTGAACACCCATCAGTTCCAGGATTAACATGCCTCATCGGAACTGGACCGTTCATATTTAAGGAGAGGAAATTGGGCGAGTACATACTACTTACATGGAACGTAAACTACTGGAAGAGACACCCAGAGAAGACATTAAGCATAACATTCACTAAGTATGATGAAACGGTATATTCAGGCGATAAGCTTGCAGTGGAGGTAAACGTCAAGGACTACCTCGGCAACATAGTTACCAATGCAACCGTCACAATAGAACTTGTTAAGGATGGACAGGTAGCTAAGTCCATTGCAGCAACCCACGTGGGAGGAGGAACATACACCGCCGAAATAGATACAGGAGGGCTTGAGGGAGACTACGATCTCAGAGTCACAGCCATACAGAGCATAGGTATAGGTCAGCTAAAGAGAACTGTTACGGTATCCGTAACGATTCTACCTCTATGGCAGAAATATCTACCGTACATAGCCCTAGTTGTAGTGGTAGTAATAGTCGTCGTAATAGTGCTACTGCTAAAGAAGAGAAAGAAGGTGGTGGAGGAAGAACTTCCAGAATTAAAGCCTAAAGAAGAAGCTGAGTCTAAAAAGGAAGGAGAGAAGACAGAAACAAAATAATTTTTAAATAACTCCTTAATTTTTTAATTTTCAATATCCTACACTACTGCTCAGAGTTGATAGCATGAGCGCGCGTGGAGGAGGACTCCTTAAATACATGGGGAAAAGAGCCATTGATAGAGCTGCCGTCGTTATATCATCATTAACGCTTCAATTCCTCCTTTTAAGGGTCCTACCATACTATGTGCTAGGCATAGATCCTTCGTTCTTCTTCCTAAACCCTAACTTAACTGAGGAACAGAAGGAAATTATTAGGCGGCAGTTCGGTCTTGACGAACCACTTTTATCACAGTTCGTTAAGTATGTGCTTTCATTATTCACGGGTCAGCTCGGCTTCTCGTTCTATACCAGAAGACCCGTATACGCCGAGCTTATGGAAAGATTGCCAAATACGGTTCTGCTATTAGGTACTTCAACTGTATTAACTATAATTCTTGGACTTATAATAGGCATTATTGCAGTATCTAAGAGGGGAACTAGATTTGATGCATCAGTTATAGGCTCCAGTATATTTATAAGCGCGTTTCCGCTCTTCTACGTCGGACTACTTCTATTATTAGTATTCGGATTCTACCTGAAGTGGTTCCCAATAGCTGGTTCAATTTCTAGGCCTCCTCCAAGGGATCCCGTCAGATACGTGGCCGACCTACTATGGCATATGGCTCTACCGTTAACTGCATTGCTTGTAACAAGCGTCGGAGGATTTGCACTTTTCATAAGAAACTTATTCTTAACTCAGCTTGGAGAAGACTACGTGATAACGGCTAGAGCTAAGGGTCTAACTGAAAGAGAAGTTATGCTTAAGCATGTTTTAAGGAACGTACTTGCACCAGTAATTACGATACTTGCGCTGGAATTTCCTGGAATAATATCTGGTGCGGTTATCACTGAAACTGTCTTCTCCTGGTATGGCGTAGGCAGGTGGCTTTTCGATGCAGCTACTCAGTTCGACTATCCAGTAGTTCAAGCTGTGCTCTTCATACAGGTAGTGTTGACAGTTATATCCCTTTACATAGCGGATATAGTTATAGCACTATTAGACCCAAGAGTTAGATTAAGGTGATAGAATTGAAAAGTACTGCCAGATCCGAAAAACTTACGATCCTTAAGGACTTCCTACTGGAGCTTAAGCTATATAAGACAGGTTTACTCGGATTGGGAATACTAATCGTATATATATTTATAGCTATTTTTGCTCCCATAATAGCCCCCGTTGATCCTAACGAACCTGGACTAGCCGATAGCTACGCCTATCCCGAATGGTTCTCAATATTTCCTGAATACAGCAACCTCCCGAGAAACGTCTTCATAAATATCGGCTATAACGACTGGCTTGTTAAGGATACTAGTGAAGACATATCTATAAACGGAGATGGGGAATACACCATTATAATAGCTCACTGTAGTGATAGAATAGAGACTAGAACCATTACACTTGAATATACATTCACCTACACCTACGATCCACCTAAGAGATTTAGCGGCAGAATACCCTTCAGGGTAGCCATTTATAACGCCACCGGGAGCTACATTAGAATAAAGTGTTACATTATGACTCCAAAGGGCAGAATGTATGAGCTCTATGATAGCATGTCAATAGCCTACAATCTATCCCGCCTCGAAACACCAGCATCATACGATGCCAGGGATATATATCTTAAGCTTAAGCTTGGCTTCTCACCTCACGACGACTTAGGAGAGAAAATACTCAATGAAAAAGGAGAGTATAGGCTTCAGCTTAAAGTATTCATACTCACCGTTAAGGGAAGTGGAAGAGTTGAAGTCACACTAGGAGTAAAACAGTTTAGAGTATATGGGAGACTCTACGGCGTCTTAGGCACCGATAACTTAGGATGCGATATATTCTCAAACCTAATATATGGAACGAGAGTGTCATTACTTGTCGGTGTATTAGCTTCAGTAATATCGGTGTCTGTGGGCCTAGTTGTGGGAATTATAGCCGGATATAAGGGCGGGATAGTAGACCAGATATTAATGTACTTCACCGATACATTGCTGTTCACTCCAATACTCCCATTAATCATAGCGGTAAGCGTCTTCATAGGAAAAAGTCTGTATCTAGAAATAGCACTCATAGCGCTCTTCAGCTGGATGGGATTCGCCAGAAATACTCGTGCATACGTTATGTCTATTAGAGATAGCATGTACGTTGAATCGGCTAAAGCCATAGGAGCATCGGATATGTATATCATCTTTAGGCATATCTTGCCGCAATTGACACC
>QMRD01000212.1 GCA_003649225.1 Thermoprotei archaeon
GAATTATAGACCTTTTTAACAGTCAATGGTTCCTTAGTGGTTTCTTCGCCGAAGAAGTCTAGTATGGATACAGCCTTTCTCTTAGACAAAGCATACTCTGCAACCTTTCCTAAGTCACCTAGCTTACTGTATACTTCCTCAATTTTCTTTAGTGGGAAACCGCTGGCGATAGCTATTGCTCTCATAGCTAGCTTTTCTGCTACGCCGAGTTCTAAGCCTATATAGCTTGGACATAATTTGCCTTGAGTAAGATATATAACGAACCTTACGTCCTCAGGCGGAGTATTATTGAAGAGTTCAACAAGTAAAGCTGTCATCTCAGTTCTTTTAGTTGTAGCTTCGATTTTCTCATATATATCGGCTAAAATAGAATAGAGCAATAGTTCACCCAATATGTATGTCTCAATCTTCACTAATATACCTATTTCTTAACAATTACCTATAAGATAGTCATAGTTTTAAAAATGTATTATATTATTGTTGCTGTTCGCAGGGTGGATTGGATGGATCCCTTATTTCTATGCCTAGCTTTAAGCATCTCTTAGTGATGCTGCTGTAGAATACGCAGTTAAGGCAGCTCTTACCTTCTGAAAAAGGTGTTATAGATGCCTTTAAACTAGAAAGAAAAGTTTTAACTTCCTCCCTTTCTATAGGATATCCCTTCTTACCTTCTTCAGTCACTGGCTTTAACTCTTCTATTTCATGAGACTTAATTTCTTCTTCTGAAACTGGAGGTGGAACCTCTTCTAAAGATTTTTCACGAAAGGGGGCTGTACGAATTTCCGTTTGTGGTTTATAAGGAATCCTCTTCGGAGCTTCCTCTTTAGGACTTACTGCTTCTATTTCTACGGGCTTTGCTTTGGGGGAAAAACCCTCGACTATAGCCTCATGTATCGGTGCCTCCTCTACCAGAAAAAGCTCTTCTAATTCTCTTAAATCGGGATAATATCCCTCTATTATCTTTTCATCATCTACTACTATTGCTGGCAGCTTTGTTATATCGTGCTTTCTAAACTCTAGAGTAGCTGCTCCGCCCACGAACTCTTCAAGCAATCCAAGATATTCTTGGAATTTTGATGGATCCTTTATTTTCGCCTGTATTACTTCTATTTTAGGCTCCTCCTTCATTTTGCTGACGACTTTCTTTACGTCCTCAATAAGCCTTTCAGATTTCTCATCGAGACACACATATAGCTTAATATGCTTCAAAATATCACCACCATAAATTTACCTTGCTAACCCCTCTATTATTTTTGCTGCCTCCTCATGCCCCCTAAAATTCCCTATTTCCTTCATAATTCTCCTCGAACTTATAAAGTAATTATCGGATTTTAAAATTTTACTTAATGTATTCGAGAAAGTCTCTACAGTTAACTCCTCCTGTCTAATTATCTCGCCTATACCCATTTCACAGACAGACTCAGAATTACTCAGCCTCTCGGTATGCCCGGTAGTAGGTATTAAAATCATGGGTTTACCATAGTACATAGCCTCCGCTATCGTGGTATGACCTCCATGTGCAACAACTATGTCAGCTGCCTTAAGATACATGAACTTATCTTTAAGCCAGCCATACACTATATAGTTTTTACCCATATGAAACTCGCTTTCAGCAAAAACATCCCCCCTTGAAATTATGAAAAAGATATCCTCGTAATTAATGCGCCTTACTACATCTACTATGGCACTTGACAAAGCTCTTTTCTCTTTCCTTGTTCCACTCGGACAAACTAGTACTATTGTCTTATCCATGGGTAGACCGAGTTGTTTTCTGAGCTCATTTTTGTCTGGTAATTCTTCAGGATACTTTGAAATTAAAGGTCCTATGAAAACCATCTTGTCGCATAAATCCTCAGATAATACCAGATTTTTCTTTGAAATAGTGTAGGGAGGAGGGAAGTCGGGAATTAGGATTTTCTCGCTTCTCCTCCAGATATTGGCCATAAATTCTAGAATAACTTTCTCAGCGATACTTTTTGCCTTAATTTTATACTCCTCTCTAGTCTTCTCACTTATGGGAATTATTATCAATAGCTGGTTTATAATTAGTATAGAGGGTATTCCCCTGGCTAGTGCAGCTATCGACGATGATAATCTGCTATCAGATACTATGACGTCAGGGTTCAATATGCCTGTGTAGTATAGTTCGGCTCCTACTTGCCTTATGAATCGATAAATAGCCTTAGGTCCCTGAGCTATGGTTTGTCTTAAATCTAATCCACCCTTTTCATCCTGTACATATTCCAGCTCAAATGTTCCTAGAACCTTGAAGCCATGTTTTCTTACGTAACCTACAGCCTCTCCATATGTTGAAAATACAACCTCATGGCCTCTCCTTTTAAGTGCATAAGCTATTGCGACTGTTCGAGACGCATGACCAAGACCTATTCCACATGGCGCCATATAGATAAGCATAGTAGCTACTCCTCTCCTCTGGATAGATGAATCCTTCTCTCTATAATATCTCCCTCAGGTTCAATTTCAGCAAATATCTGGGCTTGAAATTTATATACCTCAATGTTCCTATTAAGCCAAGCATCAGGTAGGAGGCCGGCTTTTACACATGTCTGCGATAAAAAAGTTTCTTCATCCCATCCATACTCCACTGCTACCTGCGGTAGTAGCAGTCCGCTTATCATGCCCATTTTTACTATTAGTCCATCGCGTCCAACCTTTATTTTCTTAGGGTACTCTGTTGGTTTATTTACAATTATCTTCTGTGGAGGAGTTAATACACTTACCTCAAAGACTACCTGTTTAATTTCGCCCGCCGTCATTGGAGGAAAACGGGGATCCTGTACTGCAGCAGCTATAGCCGCATTTATTGTCGCCTCTACAAGCGAGAAGATAGGTAGGGGAAAACCAATACAGCCTCTTAGCCTTCTCCTCCAAACCCCTGTTTCATCTATCTCTATTTTCTGTATTGTTACAAAGACGCC
>QMRD01000213.1 GCA_003649225.1 Thermoprotei archaeon
AGTTCTCCTCTATCATTACAAATCAATGTATCTAAAAAGTATATCCATAACAAGTATATTTCTAAATATACAATATATAAATCTCTTCTACAGCACATGTGAGATCATAAATTCTGTTGATTTGAGCGTGTTTCAGAATCTCAACATTTACTTCCATCTATTAGTGGTTATCATTTGCAGAAGAACTTTAAGTTAGCATCAGCTTATATTTACTGGTGTTATGCTCTATGGAGTTAAGGAGGTATCCCGGTAATCCAATTTTAAAACCGGTGCCTAATCATCCCTGGGAGTCTAAAATGGTTTTCAATGCTGGCGTAATCTATGAGGGAGGTCTAGTACACATAGTCTATAGGGCTATGGGAAGGGATAATGTTTCACGACTAGGATATGCTTGTTCAGAGGATGGCTTCACTATAAAGGAGAGGCTTCCTAGACCTATATTTACGCCGAGGCTAAGCACTGAGACTAGGGGGTGCGAGGATCCACGTTTAACGAGAATTGGATCAACCATATTCATGACCTATACTGCATATGATGGTAAAATACCTCAGATAGGCATAACATCGATAAGGCTAGACGACTTCCTAAACAGGAGGTGGAGATGGGGAAGGAGGATAATGGCTTTTCCACAAGTAGTCAATAAGGATGCGGTAATACTTCCAGAGAAGTATAATGGCATGTACGTTATGTATCATCGGATACATCCACATATCTGGATAGCATACTCCAGGAACTTAAGGACATGGATCAACAATAACATTATTATGATGCCACGCAAGAACTCCTGGGATAGCCTCAAAGTAGGGGCAGGAGCACCCCCCATTAAAACGAAGGACGGCTGGCTTTTCATATACCATGGAGTAGATGAAAACTACGTCTACAGGCTCGGCTACGCAATACTAGACTTAAGGAACCCGAGGAGAGTAATATACAGGTGTAAGGATCCAATACTTGAACCAGAGGAGGAATTTGAAAAAGTAGGTGCCGTACCTAACGTAACATTCACCTGTGGAGCTATAGTGAAGGATGAGAAAGTATACGTCTACTACGGTGCTGCTGATACAGTAGTATGCGTAGCTACAGCAGAGCTTTCAGACTTCTTCTAGGGCACAATAGTCTTTATAAGATTTTTTATCATCCCACCAGTATTTAGCCTGATAGACTTCATGACCTCTAATAATAAGCTAACTCTTGGAAGCTATTATGTTAAGTTCAACTTTTAGGAGGGTAAAGGCGCCATTATTAAGCTTTAAAAGCAGGGAGACTATACTATAATTTGAGATATATATTATGCCGTTATAGTTTCAACAAAAGTTACGGGTATTAACATTACTTTTCATACATTTTACTTAAGCTGACTTATGGACAGCTTAAAAGTCATTAATCCCATCTAAGAAAATATATTAATATTATCTGTAATATACTAAATGCACTCGTTTCCAGGTTAAAAGTAGAAGTGTTTTAGGTTGAGGAAGATGAGAGCAGGCATACTATTATTAGTTCTCTTAATAGCTACTGGTGTGGTGTACGTCGATGCTTTACCTACGGTGGAATGGCATAAAAACTATATGATATTTCCGGGATTAAATGCCGCATATGGATTATTTGTACGTAACAAAATATTTGTTGTAGGAACCAGCAGTGATACTGCTTATCTCTTGGGGCTGGAATTAAATGGAAAAATGTTTCTCACAATGATATATGAACAGAAGGGGCCCGATGTCTTTAACGACGTATATGCTACAGGAGACTACATATACATGGTGGGCAGAACGTCGGTTAAGGATATTATCCTAGGATACATGCCGAAATTTTTAATAATGAAAATTGATTACGAGGGGAAAATACTGTGGAGCGTATCTAAGAGCTATGGATACGGTTATGGTATCTGTGTTACTAGGGATAGGGTTATAGCCGTGGGGGCATCGGGCATCTTTTTAGCCTACGATGGTTGGCTTATAATATGCGATCATAGTGGTAACGTGCTGGTCGATGTGAAATGGAAAGGAGATTACGCAGATCTATTCTCCGATGTAGCCTGTAGCGGCAACTATATCTACGTGGTTGGATGCACGAATAGCTATGGGAATGGAGGCTATGATATACTGCTGGTAAAGTATGATATGAATGGTAACATGATATGGAATAAAACCTACGGCGGAGCTGGAAACGAGATTGGAGAAGGGATATACGTGGACAGATCCAGCATATACATTGTAGGATATGAAGGCGATGATGTAATAGTATTAGCCTGCGATTTAGACGGCAATCTCAAGTGGATGAGGAAGTGGGGTGGATCAGGCGATGACTACGGCATGGACATAGTTAGGTGTGGTGATAGCATATATGTAGCTGGCTGTACATCATCCTATGGGGCAGGTAGCTTCGACGTCCTGTTATTGAGGTATACTTTAGATGGAGACTTAAAGTGGTACTTTACATGGGGTACAAGTAGCTCTGAGAGGGGTTACGGGATAGCGTATTGTCTCAAAAAACTGTATGTTGTCGGAAGCATTGATACAAGTAAAATCTTCGTACTCTGTATGGATATTTCACATAATTTAACAGTAAATCTGCCTACAAAGGACTTTTGGTGTATGGCGGGCGGAATAAATAAAACTGGTAAGAAGGTAGCCTTCAACCTAATTGAGGGTTCCTATCAAGTTAAAGTTCCCGAAATATTATCCTTAGATGATGAAAGGTATGTGTTTAACGAGTGGAGTGACGGGGAAACTGACGCTACAAGAACTATTGAGCTTGAAGACGACCTAGACTTAACGGCGGAATATACAAGACAGTTTTACGTCAGAGTAGCATCACCCTACGGGACAACTTCTGGAGAGGGATGGTATGATGAGGGATCTACAGCGACAATAAGCGTTTCATCAACTACCGTAGACCAGGGAAACTATACTAAAAGGATATTCCTGGGATGGA